>NZ_QKNZ01000023.1:0-59254 GCF_014156605.1 Flavobacterium sp. SOK18b | reverse complement strand
CAATAAATATATCCCTATTTATATTTCCAGTAACAATTAAGAAAAAACACTAAAAATCTATTCATAAAATAGAATAAAACTAAATTTTGGTAAGTTGCTACTCAAAATAAATTGAATTATAACAAAAATTTAGGCAATAAAATTATTTATACTTTGATAAATTTAAATACTTTTGCACACTTAACTCAATTAACTATTTATAATGAAAAAAATAATTTTATTACTTTCTGCAACTGTTGTCCTAATTTCTTGCAGCAAAGTTGGGAAAGATGAATACTTGATTACAGGTACAGCTACAGGTGTTGATAATGGTAAAACAATTGTTCTAGAAACTCAAGATGCTACTGGAATGATGCTTGCGAAAGATACTGTTAAAGTTGAAAATGGAAAATTTGAGATGAAAGGTAACATCACTGAACCTGCTTTTTATACCTTACAATTAGAAGGAGCTCAAGCTAAAATACCATTTATCTTAGAAAATGCTGAGGTAACTATTGCAATAAACAAAGACAGTATTCAAAAATCTAAAGTTTCAGGTACATATAATAATGATGAGTATATGACCTTTAATGAAGAAATCACTAAGGTTCAAAAGAAACTTATGGATTTTCAAACCAAAAACATGGCAGCCATGAATACTGCACAACAAACAAAAGATACCGTTGTAATCAATAAGTTGATGCAAGAGTTTTCTAAAATTCAGGAAGAAGTAAATACTGCTTCAAAAAACAAATATTTGACTTATGCTGAAACGCACCCTAAATCATTTATTTCAGCTTTGATTATCCAAGGAATGTTAAATGATCCTTCAACTGATGTTGCAAAATCAGAGAAATTATATAATGGTCTTGAAGAGTCATTGAAAAAAACAAAACCTGGAATAGCAATTAAAACTAAAATTGCTGAAAGAAAAGCTCCTGCTGCTGTAGGTGCTGCTCCTGCTCCAGCAATGCCAGGAAGTAACTGAAGAGCAGATTTTTCAGCATCAAATCCACAAGGAAAAATAATTTCCTTGAAGGAAAGTTTAGGTAAAGTTACAATTGTAGATTTTTGGGCCTCATGGTGCGGACCATGTCGTCAAGAAAACCCTAATGTAGTTGCTTTATACAAAGAATTACATGCTAAAGGACTAAATATTATTGGTGTTTCTCTTGATAAAGATGCAAAAGCTTGGAAAGATGCTATCGCAAAAGACAAGTTAACATGGAACCAGGTTTCTAATTTAAAATTCTGGGATGAACCTATCGCCGCTCAATATAAAGTAGAATCTATACCCGCTACTTTTATACTAGATGCATCTGGTAAAGTAGTTGCAAAAAACTTGCGTGGCGAGGCTCTACGAGAAAAAGTACTAGAACTTTTATCCAAATAAATATACTTTTTTGAAAAAATAAAAAAATCTCCGTAATGGAGATTTTTTTATTTTATTCAATACCAAGTGATTAAAAAAAATAGCGAAATTAAGTTCAAAATTTGTTTGGAAACTTAAAAACTGTTGTTATATTTGCACCCGGTTAGCACAACGAGTTATACTTGTTAAGTCTTGGGGAGATACTCAAGCGGCCAACGAGGGCAGACTGTAAATCTGCTGTGTAAACTTCGCAGGTTCGAATCCTGCTCTCCCCACTAAAGCGTTGCATTTGCAACGCTTTTTTTATGTTTTATCTTTACCTATTATTTCCTGCCTAATTTTACAATTCTTAAAAAAAAGAATTATCCATACGTTACATGAATAATTCTGTTGGCTCATTTTAGAGTTTAAAAAATCACTCTTACAAGAAATGATAACTCACACTAAGTTGACCCTGCCATCTTGAATTTAAATTATCAACTAACCAAGGAGTACCTTTTGGATTTTTAAATTGAAAAACGGGTTGTTGATTTTCTATTCGAACAAAATCAAGCAAAGCATAACCTGAATTGTTAATATTAGGAACATAGACTTGAGTACCCCAATTTTTTGAAACTAGGTTGCCTACATTAAATAAATCAAGCGCAAACTCTACTTTATTTTTAAAAAGTTTTGTCTCATACATGAGTTTTAAATCTACTTGATGATTCCATGGTGTTCTTGCCGCGTTTCTATTGGCATATTTACCTCTGTTTTTACTCAAATAATCATTGTCATTGATGTATTCATTAAGCTGCTGCCATTGTTCAGCTCCTGATACAACAACAGTATTATTCCTATCTACTATATTTTGAAGTTTAATTTCCGATTGATCTCTGGGAATATAAATAATATCGTTCTTGGCTGATCCATCTCTATTAATATCTCCTTCATAAACAAATGTAAATGGACTCCCTGATCTACCGTTGTATAATAATCCTACTTTAAAACTGCTCGATTTGAAATGAATATCATAAAAATGATAGGAAACAATTTTATGACGCAAATCAAAATTTGATGCAGTAAGTTCTGGTGAATTGGCTACTAAGGCTTGGTTCCATTCAAAATTTGCTGCATGTGAATTCCTATTGGTGCTTGAAATGTCTTTACTCACTCCGTAAGTATACCCTAAAAATCCATTGTAATTGCTTTCTGTTTTAGTAAGCCCTAGAGTTAAGTTGTATCTATACCCTTGAGAAGTATTAGTCAATAAAAAAACATTTGTGAAATTAGGATTGATTTTAATGCTCTCTGCTGAGGTATTGTAATACGGACGTTGATCTGCTCCTAAAAAATTACTTTTTTGATCCTCTCTCCTATTTATGGATTGAAACAACAACCCATCTAAAGTTTTAGTATAAGTAGCCTCCAAGTTTAAAGCAAAGTTATTTTTTAAAGTTACATCAAGCGCAATGTTACTTTTCCAATCACGTGGTAAATTAAAATTAGTGTCTACTAAATTTACTTCGGTCAACTTTCTATTTTGTAAAGACTCTAATTGGCTTAAATCCTCATTAATATTTAAACTGGTTGTGGGACGATAATCAATGTTAAAATATTTAGTTCCTGAAATGTAATATTCATAAGCATACCACACAAAAGGCATTCTTCCAGTAAATAAACCAGAACCGCCTTTTAAATTGTATTTTCCATCTTTATCTATAGTATAATTAAAGCCAAAACGCGGATTAATTATTGGTGTACTATTAATTTTATTTTGATAACCTGCAAACTCTGGTGTACGTTGAATTTCATCAGAAACAGGAAAAGCGGTAGGCGTATTTTGCCAATCTAAACGTATTCCAGCTAAAATATTAAACTTTTTTGAGAGTCTAATTTCATCTTGTAAATAAACACTACCTAATACAACTCCATAATCTGCTGATGGTGTCTTTTTATTAAACTCAAAATCGTTATTCTCAATATTGTACACTCCACGAACACGATTGGGTTGATCTGCCAAGAAACTAGCTACAGAGTTGTATTGCCACCTACCATTGAAAGCCGTTAAAAAGCGATATTCAATACTATTAATTTCAGATGAAACTCCAGCGGTAAATTTATGATTTTTGTGATAATATGTAAGATTATCTGTAAACTGAATAGTATTTAAACTTAAACCATAAATAGAAGCTTCTCTATACGTTCCTGCAAAAACAGTATTTGAGGTATTGTCAATAATTTCTAAATGAGGAAAAACACGACCTTCATAAGTCCGATCATCATTTACCGTTGATAAAGAAACTGTCATTTTATTTGAAAGCTGATTTGTGAATTTACTTTTTAGCTCTGCTACAATACTATTTGTAGTAGAATTGTGCCTGTATCCTTGATTTGTAAAATTAAAAACAGTGGGAGTCCATTCTAGATTATCAGCATAGCCTTTAACAAAATTATTTCTCAACGTTAATTTATGATCATCACTAATGTTGTAATCTAACCTTAAAAAAAGTTTGGTATTCTTGCGCTCTATTTGGGCATTGAGTGCAGTTCCTGGATCATAATTATATTTTGTTTTAAGTCTATCAGCTATAAGGGCAACCGTTTCAGCAGAAATATTGGAAGTTATACTTCCAGGAGCATTAAATACCGTTTCATTTCTATCGGCCAATTCTGCATTAAAAAAATAAAACAATTTATTTTTAACTAGGCTTCCGCCAATACTAAAACCGTAGGTATAGTCATTAAAAGCTGCTTTTTGTTGCTTAATACCATCAGCGTAAGTACCTACTAAATTTCTATTTTTCACAAAGGTGTAGGCAAGACCAGTTGTTTTATTCGTTCCACTTTTAGTAACTGCATTGATGCTTGCACCTGTAAAATTCCCAAAAGTTACATCAAATGGGGCAGTTTTTACAGAGAGTGCACTTATGGCTCCAAAACCTATAGGTTGCGTACCTGCTAAACCTCCTGGAGTTCCTGAAGCAGTTGATCCTGCTGCACCACTCGCTGGCTCTTGAAAGCCTAAAACATCATTTGTAGCGCTCCCATCAATAGATAAATTATTAAACCTATAGTTAGCCCCTCCAAATGAATTTAGGTTTGCCTCTGGTAGTAATCGCGTAGCATCTTGAATACTTCTATTTGCCGTAGGAAGGTTCGTAATTACATCTATTTTTAAACGCTTTTCATTTCCTTTTTTAGACTCAGCATTGTTTACAACTACTACTGATTGCAATACTTCTGCTTTTGCAAAAAGTATAAAATCAAGTTTGGTAGTTTTACCTAGTTGTACTTGAATAGCATCTGAAAGTAAGGTATTAAACCCTTCCGCTACAATTTTCATTTCATAATCATACGCTGGCTGTAACTGATTGAATTCATAATACCCATCTGCTTGTGATTGCGTTGCATATTTTATTCCTGTTGATTTTTGAACAATAGAAATAGTAGCAAATGGCAAGGTATTATTTTGCTCATCTGTTATGGTTCCTTTTACTATTCCAGTAGTTTCTTGAGCGAATAATAATCCTGAACAAAACAGAATTAAAAAAGTGAAAATGTACTTCATTTTTATAAAATATAGATTTTATAAAACTACGTAACTAAATGTGTTTAAGTTTTAATAATTTATCGTATTTTTACGATTATACTTCATTAAAATCAACATAAAACACTGAATAATAAAAACTTACACTGAATTAATATTTTTTATAATGTCCAAACTAATTATCTATAAAACACGATTAATATGAAAGGAAATAACAATTTTAACAGTTTAGATCTAGAACTTTCACAATTGGCAAAATGTTTATCCCATCCTGCAAGAATCCAAATTATAGCCATACTCTCAAGACATAAGGATAGAACCTGCAAGGAAATTGTGGCCGAGTTACCCTTGTCTCAATCTACCGTTTCTAAACATTTAAAAGATTTGCTTGAAGAAAATCTAATATGTAGAAAATTAAGTGGGACACAATCTTTATATACTCTTGAATGGAATAAGCTTGAACGTGTTTTTACCATTTTTGAACGATTTAATAAAAAAACGATGGTTCACCGCCCAAAAAGAAATTGTTGTTAAAATAAATCAAACAAATTTTAAACATCAATTTACAAGCAACACTTCCTGTTATATGGGATAAAACATTACGGTTTTATCTGGTTTATTTCACTTCTTTGGATAAGCGAATGTGGAGTGCTTTTATTTGTTGCGCAGCAATTTTAGCAATTTCTGTGGCTCCTTTTATAGATAAATGGGTGTTGTCATCGATTCCTTTTGGGAAATAACTGTTTTCTCCCGCGGTAAAGTGCAGATGTAATTCTTTTGATTTTTCTACTCCGTAGGATTCTTCCAAAAGTTCTGTATAGTATTGCATATCGATAAAAGGAACTCTATATTCTTGTGCTACGAGCCTTAATTCTTGAGTATAATCGCCGTGTGAATCAATCAAAACACCTTGTTCATTGAAAGTTCTTCGGGTAATGGAGGAAAACAAAATAGGAGTTGCACCTTTTTTTCTTGTTTCTTCTACAAAACGAATCAAATTGTGTCTATAGCTTGTGTGCGGGTTGGTATAACGAGTTGGGTCGGTTACTTTGCCATCGTTGTGACCAAACTGTATAAAGACATAATCACCTTTTTTGAGTGAATTGTATACAGCGTCCCATAATTTTAGATCAATGAAACTGCGTGTACTTCGGCCATTGACGGCATGGTTTTCTATCACCACATTGTCTGAAAAAAAAGACGGTAGCATTTGTCCCCATCCTCTTTCGGGGTTTTGTTCTGGGGCTACTTTGTTAGCCATAGTCGAATCGCCAATGGTGTAAATGGTCGTTTTTTGTGCCCAACCGCTTAGGGTGATGCAGGCAATTACTAGGAAGTACTTTTTCATTTTAATGTTATTTTACGGAGGTTGGAACTGTAGCTTTTTCTCCAATAGTGACTTCGTTCAGCACGACATTTTCAGCGTTTTGGCTTGAAATACCATTTTTAGCCCATTGGATATGAATGTTATTAAAGAAAATATCTTTTATTTTTAATTCAGGATAGCCTTGAATCACAATGCCGGTTTGTGTAGCTTTGTTGCAAACGATATTCGAAAAATTGATGTTGCTAATCCTTGAAGCAAAACCACTACCTTCTCCGTGGTAGTTGGAAGTTATATGCAAGGCATCTTCTACCTCGTCGAGTTGTAAATTGTTTACAAATACATCTTTGATATAGCCACCACGGTCGGCATTGGTTTTTAGGTAAATACCTCTTTTGAGGTAGCCAGTTGTCTTGCAATTTTCTACAAAAATGTTTTGAATTCCAGCCGACATCTCGCTGCCAAGCACAACACCATGAAGTCCCTTAAAATTGCAATTTCGGATGACAATATTCTGGCTTGGAGTGGCACTATTGGCTCTTCCTTCGTGGTCTCTTCCTGATTTTATGGCGATGTTATCATCGGCATTATCAAAAGAAATATTTTCGATTAGGACATCACTAGCATATTCGGGATCAATTCCGTCGTTATTGTTATTGAATGCTTTGTATTTTAAACCTCGAACCGTAATGCTTTTACTTTTTAACAAATGAATGCACCAAAATGGTGAATCTTCTATTTGAACATTTTCGATAAGTATATTTTTCGAGTCGATGAATTGAATAAGTTGCGGTCTCAAGTAATGTCCTTCTCCAAAAACTCGGTCTTTGACGGGAACATTTTGATGATTCATTTCCCTACTCAAAAGTTGGTCTTTCTTTTCTAGCGGTTTCCATTTGATCCAAGTGTTTTTGGCTTCTCCATCGATAATTCCGTTTCCGGTAATGGCAATGTTTTCTAAACCAATTCCATAAATCAATGGACTGTAATTATATAGCATTGTTCCTTCCCAGCTGGTCAAAACTAGCGGATAATCTTTTGGATTAGAACCAAATCTGATTTTGGCACCGTCCTCTAAATGCAAGCGAACATTGCTCACAAAATGAAGCGAACCTTGTAGTGTATAGACACCTTTTGGGACAATGATTGTTCCGCCGTTTTTCTTTTTACAAAGCGCCATTGCTTTATCAAAAGCAGGTTTTGCATTGCTTATTGAATCTCCTTTGGCTCCTATTGCAGTCACTTTTATGGTGAATGGAGGAATGATGGGTAAAACGATACTATTTAGGATAGCATTGACTTTTTCTATGGGAAAAGGCGCGTTTTGTGAACAACCACTTAGGCTGATGCAGACGAAGAATAACAGATATTTTTTCATTTTTGGTGGTATTTATTATTATTTTTTCACGCTGAAACCAAGAGTACAATTTCTTGGCTGCTAGCCCCTATTGCTTCGCCAGTTCACTATCGCTCTGGTGTAGTGGAAATCTTTTTGTGCCGGTCCCGAAACTTCGGGATGGCACAAAAGATTATAACGGATAGCGGGACTTTATTTCCTGAAAAGCCCTTTGTTACCGCTCCTAGAAATTAATTATTTAACGGTTAGGTACCAATTTTTTATTTTGTCACTAAGAATGGTTTCAATAGTATACTTTTTAGCTTCTTTTTTGGTGAGTTGATGCGACCACGGGACTCTTTTTTGCGGTTGAAAGCCAGAACCAGAACAGTTGTATTCGGCATAAAGGCTGGTTTTTTCGGCTTCGGGTTTTGACCAATTGTGCCATCCTTGCGGGAGAATATGGGCATCCATCGTGCAATCGATGAAAACGGTTTTCGCATAGATGCGCCAAGGTCTGCCTAAATAGACTTCTTTGACACTAGCGTCTGCCGTGAGTTTGCAGTTTTTGAAAACGTAGCCAAAAGTGCTGTCCTGAGGCGTTGAAGCTGCGGTGATATAAGAATCTTTTTTGCTGTGCAGCGTGCAGTTTTCGAACAAAACTGTAGCATCGCCAAAAATAAAATCGGTGGTGCCCTCGATGTAGCAATCTTTGAAATAGTTTTTGGTTCCCTCGCCTGAGGTGTAAAGCGTGTCCTGGTTTCCTAAGAGATTGCAGTTTTCAATTTTTACCCGATTGGCGTTTACATGGAGCGCAACAGCTTGTCCGACCTCGCCCGAACTATTTTCGATGGTTAAATTTTGAGCGATGAAATCGTTTCCTTCGACTAAAACGGTGTAGGTGTGAAAGGTGCTGTTGCGTCCCACATTCACTTTTTTGAAGTGATCGTCAAAAGTAATGATAGTGTTCTCTTTGCTTTCACCAATGAGGGAAATTTTGGTATTCCAAGCGTGGATTTTTACTTTTTCGTAGTATTTTCCGTTTTTGATATAGATTATAATGCGCTGATCGGGATAGGAACGAGCCGCATTAATGGCGTCTTGAATCTTGGTGAAATTGCCAGATCCTTTAGCATCTACCACAAAATAATTTTCATTGGTTTGTACTTCTACCTTTACTACTGTACTCGTATTTGGGATCTCGCTGGAGCTTTGAGCCAGAATATTTATATTAGAAACAAAAATACAAACCATAACATTTATAATTCTTTGCATGTACCTCATTTCAAAAAGCATTATAAAAAATTAATATGATGAACTTACTTATTCAACTCTAAAGCAGCTAAAATAAAAGGCCCAGTTGCTTTTGGGTCGTTGTCTTTTTTCTTTTCGTTTACATAGTACTCAAAAGAGCCATCTCGGTAAGGATTTCCACCAAGTCCAGCCACTGCACAGGCTTGAGTGATGATTACTTCGCCATTTGAGCCAATTTTAACCAAATTTCCTGTAAGACCATTAAAAGCTTTTTGAGCAATCTTTTTGTATTTTTTGCGCAAGTATCCCTTATTTGCTCCTTTTGCAAAAGCATAACTAAACATTGCCGTACCAGAGGCTTCTAAGTAATTTCCGCCTTGATTTCCCTTATCTGTAACTTGATACCAAAGTCCTGATTCATCTTGAAAAGGAACCAATGCTGAGGCCAATTGGTTCAAATAACTTACTAATTCTTTATGTTTTGGATGATTTTTGGGCATATAATCTAAAACATCCACCAATGCCATGGCGTACCAACCCAAAGAACGAGACCAGAAATTTGGGGACGTTCCAGTCGTTTTATTGGCCCAAGGCATTTGTTTGCTTTCATCCCAAGCATGATAAAGCAATCCAGTTTTAGGATCGCGATCATTTTTTTGAATGAGTTCAAATTGTTTAGCGATGTCATCTAAACTTTTTCCGTTTTCGAAAGTCATGGTGTATTGGATATAAAAAGGCTCTCCCATATACAATCCGTCCAACCACATTTGGTTAGGATATATTTTTTTGTGCCAAAATCCACCACTCGGAGTTCTAGGTTGTTCTTCGATTTGTTTTCTGAGCGTTTGTAATGCTTTTAGATATTTTCCCTCTTTGGTTTTACCATAAATATCAAATAATAATCTACCAGCTACTACCATATCAATATTGTACGAATCAAATTTGTAGCTATCGATAGTCCCATCGTTTTGGATGAGTTTGTCTACATATGATTTTATGTATTCGGTATATTTTGGATTGGGATGTTTTTTATTCAATTCTTCCATTGCAGTCAAAACCAGTCCGTGAACATAATCCCATTTTGGAGAAGTCGCATGATCTATCATATACGATTCTTGGTGTTGTAGCATTACGGTAGCGGCCATGCGCTCTGACCATTTTAGTTTTGGAGATATGGTTTGCGCATTCATAATACTAGCTTCGCATACTCCTAGAACAATTATTAAAAGGGTGATAAAACTATTTTTTCTCATGATTAAATTGTTCTTTATGATTAAATTTTGCCTTTTTTGTTGAGTTCGATTAGTTTTTCGTCCAAATATTTTATAAAAGCTTCTTTATTTTTAATTCCGTCTTTTTCCTGTTCCCAAGCACCTAAAAAATAAAACGTTACGGGTTGAGTTGAAGGATTAAAAATTAAAAGATGATCAAATTCTGCATTTACTTCAGATTCTATTGTACTCACTTCGTAGAAAATGGCCATTCCTAACTGATCAGGAACAAGAGATTGTTTACCATAAGTAGCTAAATAAGCCCATCTTTTGTTTTGACTTACTTTTTTGAAGACTTCTGTGTTTTTTTGTTTAACAATTCCAGTACAAATTCCACTTATTGCTTTAGAAGCTTGGATAGTATGTTGAGTATGACGTTGATTTGGAGCAATTGTTAATCGAGAAGTGAAATCAATTTTTTCTCCCGCTGTTTTCCATCCATAGTATTGAATAGATACGCCAGAAGATTTGGATTTATTCTCCACATTAGCAAGTGTAGAATCGACTTCATAAAAGTGTAATCTTTCATTGTTTAAATATCGGTCTATAGATCCTATACCGATACCTTTACCTGCTTTTAAAATATCTGAACCCCAATCACTCATTTCGTGATAAGAATCAAAACCATCTTGACCCACTTGTGGCAAAACGATTGCTTCGGTTTTTTTTCCAAAAATATCAATGGCATTTCTCCAATCTAGATACAAACGGTATCCAATTTTGTTGCTTTCCCAACCTGGACCTTCGTAACGAATATCAAACGAATGATCCGTATGTTCCGGCGCAAGTTTCAACTTTTGAACGTTTTTGAACGTACCACCGATGTATTTTCGACCTTCCCATTTTCCGCCTTCTTTCACAGATATTTCAGCGTATGTTTTTCTATTTTTATGAGGATTTTGTGCTAGTGTAGAAAGGGAACTCAGCAAAAAAACACCTAGTATTATTTTTATATTTTTCATAACTGTCTTTAACTAAAAAAATGATGAAATGTAAGAGAAAAAGGAGCTTGATACAAACATCAAACCCCTTTTTTTAACAAACTCAAAAAAAATTATTGAACCAAAATCTTTAAATTATTAATAAGCTGGATTTTGTGGATAATTGGTACTTCTATTCAAATCTAATACCGATTGTGGTATTGGTCTTAAAACTTTCAAATTCCCATTTTTTCCATTAAAAACAGCAGCACTAGTTATTTTTGGGTTGTATAAAACCGTTCTAGCTACAAGAGTACCAGTACGTTTTAAATCAAACCATCTGTGGTACTCACCCAGTAATTCACGACCTCTTTCGTCAAGAATAGTATTAATATCAATAGTTGTAAGCACTGGAATTACTCCTGCAGTTCCTCCACCAGCTCTTCTTCGTACTTCATTAAGTCGTTGTAAAGCTGTTGCAGGATTACCCGCTTTCAAATACGCTTCGGCAGCAACTAAATACGTTTCACCTAAACGCGATATGATAAAATCTCGGGTACTTACTCTGTTATTAGTAGCTGTTCCGTAAGGTGCCGTTGGATCATCAAATTTACGAACTGGAATTGTCGCATAATCCGCACTAACATTAGATGACGATGCGAATGTTCCCCAATTGTGGTATCTAAATGTAGCTGCATTTTGATATCTTGGAGTATTCGCCGTTTTCCAAGCAGCTCTGTCAGCTAATGTGAACCAGCTAGGCTCATAAAAGTCAGTTATTTTTAAAGTTGATTTATCAGTCACCTCATAAAAAGCATAATATCGCGTATAAATTTCGGTCATAAAAGAACCTTCCCAACGACGATCGCCTTTTTCGAATAAAGATAATGCATATGGTGTAGGTAACAAGGTGTAGCTTCTGTTTGGATATGGATTTCCAGTTGCTGCAGGTCCTAAATAAGGTCCAAAATAATACCCTTGGGCATTTCCTAAAGTTGTAACTCCAGTTGAATTTGCAAGTGGTGAAAATTGAACCGAGAAAATAGTTTCAGCATTCATTTCATTTCCTGGTCGAACAACGTTATCAAATGACACATTTAACTGTTGACCACTAATTACTTGGTCAGCTAATGATGCAGCTGTTGCAAAATCATTTGAAGCTCCAAAAGTTTCATAACCTCGTGTCAAATATACTTTTGCAAGCAAATATTGAACTGCTCTACGATTAACCCTTCCTGTGTATCCGCCAGTAGCAACTGCAGGCAAAGCCTCTGTTAAATCCTTTAAAATTTGTGTATATACCTGTTCAGCAGTATTTCTATCAAATGATTGAACTGGACTTTTAAAATAGTCAAGAACAAGAGGCACACCACCATAGGTTTGAACTAATAAAAAATAAGCATTAGCACGTAAAAATTTTAATTCCCCTACTCTAGTATTTAAATTTGTGTTTGGAGCAGTTAATGGAGCAAAATATAAACCTGTATTGGCTTGCTGTATTGCGGCATAACACGTTTTATACAATTGATCTACTCCATCCGATGTCGAATCTAAATTAGCATATTTACTCAATCCATCAGGTTCCATGTTCCTTCCTTCAGAATATAAGTCGGTACCCGCCTCAAACAACCACGGATTACCCCCATAAATATCTTTTAGCATGAAATAATTGGTATTTACTAAAGCTTCAAATCCAGGATTGGTTAAGTAAAACTCTTCTGGATTTCCCAAAGATCTGTTGTCTTCCTCAATAAAAGAGGAACAAGAATTCATTGATAATGCTAGAATCCCTATAATTACTATAATTTTTTTCATTTTAATTTAATTTAAAATTTTAAACTTACTCCCATTTGAATAGTAGTAGATGCTACACGATTGATTGCTTGTGACGCTGTAGCCCACTCTGGATCATATCCCTCATAATTTGTAAACACAAATGGATTTAAAACATTTACATACAATCTTAAATATTTAATTTTCAATTTTTCTAATAATTCGTCATCAAAACTGTAACCAAATGACATGTTTTGGATTTTAACAAATGAAGCGTCTTTATAAAAAGCAACATCATTATTAGTATAATACACACCAGCAGCTCGTGGCAAAGGATTCGTATTTGAAAATTGTTGCGGAATACCTGCGCCGTTTGCTGGTACGTACCAATCTTGAAGATCTAATTTTTGGCGTCCACGATCATTCACATCTGCAAAGTTGTTGTGAAAATCACTAAAAACTGTCATCCCTTGATTTGCTATTAAAGACAATCCAAAATCAAATTGATGCACTTTTAATGAAGTAGAAAAACTTCCTGTCCACTTTGGATCAAAATTACCTAAAATCGCTCTGTCGTTGTTCCCATCTATTCTTCCATCATTATTTAAATCTTTTACACGTGCTTCACCCGGCAATTGATTGTAAATTGCTGCTTGAGCTCTTTCGCTCTCTTGCCAAACACCATCAAAAACAAAATTATAATATGAATTAATATTTTCACCTAAGAACAAATTATTTCCCACATCGCTCACCTCTTTTTGGTTGTAAATAGAAACCAATTTATTTACGTTTTTAGTGAAAGTAAAACTTGTCTCCCAAGTAACATTTTTAGTTTGAATATTTTTAGTAGAAAGAGCAACCTCTACACCTTTATTGCTTACAGATCCTACATTTGAAGTAATGATAGGAATTCCCATTTCTAAAGGAAGCGCTTGTTGAAACAACAAATCATCCGATAATCTATCATAAACATCTACACTTCCCGAGATTCTGTTTCTTAAAAACCCAAAATCCAAACCAAAATTAGTCTCTCTTGTTCTTTCCCAAGTAAGCTCTGGATTTCCTAAACTTGAAGGAATAAAACCATTGCTTAAAGTGGTACTATTGTAATCATAAAAAGTTGAATTTCTTAGTACACTCAAACTTGAATAAGGTGTAACATTATCGTTACCTGTGTATCCTAAACTGGCTCTCAATTTTAAATTACTAATGAAAGAAACATCTTTTAAGAAACTTTCTTCATTTACCTTCCATCCTACTGCAACCGATGGGAAAGACGCCCATTTGTTACCTTTGGCTAATACTGATGAACCATCGGCTCTTATAGTACCAGTTAATAAATATCTTCCTTTGAAGGTATAATTCAATCTCGCCGCATACGAATTTAAAGTGTTTTTAAAGAAGTTTGAACGAACATTATACGTGTTTTGAGGACCTGATCCAAGATTGTTAAAATCAGTATCAAATGGGTTTTCACGAGAAGATAAAAAAGAAGTTTCGGTTGTATTACTGTATAAACTTTGCAATCCTAAAAAGTTGAAAACATGATCCGTATTTAAGGTATAATTAATATTAAATTGATTATCCCAAGTATAATTGAAATTTTGAAGATTGTCAATTTCTCCTGAAAGTAAATTTTTATTCGCTATTCCAATATTAGTTAATGGACCAAAAGCTTTACCTCTTTTTGAATCTAATTTACCAGCTGAGAATGTAGTTTTGAAGGTAAGCCAACTAGTAGCTTTGTACTCTGCAAAAACATTACCTATCGTTGTCCAGTTAACACGTTGATCTGTTGAATTTTCAATTTCAAGCAATGGATTTATAGATCCTGTTTTATTGATAGCCAAAGTACCGTTTGGATATCTTAATGTTCCTGGCTGTAACGCCAATGTTCCAATGATTTCATTACCTGCCGCATCAATTGCCCAAGGTGAAGTAAATGGATTTTGTCTAAAAGCTTCTTGCATAGCGGTTGGGCTACCTAGTTGCTCATCTGTTTTTGATAAAGTTAAATTTACCCCTAAACCAAATTTGCTATTAACTTGATGATTTATACCTGCTTTGAACGTATATTTATCAATACTTTCATTTTGAACGTTTCCTGTTTCTTTTTGTTGTCCTATTGCTAAGTTGTAAGCCATCCCCGATTCTCCTCTACCTGAAATAGATAAGTAATTATTTTGTGTCATAGCACCTCTCAAGACTGCATCAGTCCAGTCAAAAGTTTGGTTTCTAGCAACCCTTTGTAATAAAACATTGTTTGTCCCAGTAGCTCCTACATTAGCAGTCAATAAAGCTGGAGTTATACTAGCATAGTTAGGTACTGTTGAGGAAAGTGATGTTGGCAAAAAAGCCGCTTGATGGTAGCTCCACCATTTTTCCCCACTCATAAATTGTGGTAATCGTGCCACTTGCTTGTTTCCATATGAAGTTTCATAAGAAACATTGATTCCTGATTTTGCACTAGCGCCACCTTTTGTAGTAACAATAATTACTCCACTAGCTCCTCTTGAACCATATATTGCTGCAGAGGAAGCATCTTTCAATACATCCATTCGTGCAATGTCCTGCGGATTCAAAAAATCCATATTATCAGTAGGAACACCATCAATAACAAATAAAGGCTTTGAACCGTCTTTATTAATAGAATTAGAGCCACGAATAACAACATTAAAACCATCCCCTAATCTACCTGAGTTTGATGTTACTTGAACTCCTGCAATTCCTCCTTGAATGGCTTCTAGAGGATTAGTAACATTTCTTTCAGTAATTTTAGCCGATGATAAAGTGTTTACTGCACCTGTTAAATCCGTTTTTTTTACGCTACCATACCCCACAATCACGACTTCTTTCAAGGATTGAGATTCCTCAACTAGAGTGATTTTTACAGTACTTTTTCCTTTTACATTTACTTCCTGAGTAACAAAGCCTACAAAACTAACCTGCAACACTGCAGTTTCCTTAGTTAATTTTATATTGAAATTTCCAGAGAAATCTGTACTTGCGCTATTACGTGTTCCTTTTTCAACCACATTTACACCAGGCAATGTCAATCCAGCAGCGTCTGTAATAGTTCCTGAAACAGAGGAAGGTTGCTGAGCCTTCATCTCCTGAACTGTAAACAAGCTCAGTAATAAGAAAAAGGCAACATAACATACAGAGCCTTTTTTTAATAAATGTCTGAAATTCATAATTTAATAATTTGGTTAGTTAGTATAATAAAATTTAAATCTTTGTTGGTGTGTTTACTTTTACACCATTGATATAGGTATTGGTTAGTTTAAGCCCCACCAGATTCTCTATGGAAAAAGCTTCTTTTACTTTTATAATTTTTACATTTTTAAAAGTCACATTTTTAATAGGAGATTGTTCATATCCTTTGGCAAGTATACCATACATTCCACCGTTTTGGACTGTTATGTTTTCTAAATGTATATTTTGAATTTGAGGGATAAAAGTGCCTGGTTTAGCGCCATAGACTTCATAAAACATATTAAGTTTTAAAACCGCTTCTTTAACCTGGCCTACTTTTAAATTTCTAACAAAAACATTCTCTATTAGCCCACCACGATTTGAATTCGTTTTAATTCGAATTGCTCGCTCTAAATTTGGACTGTCCATCACACAATTTTCAACAAAAACATTACTCACTCCTCCGGATATTTCACTGCCTATAACTACACCACCATGTCCATCAATCATCTTACAATCTTGCACAATTATATTTTGACTTTTCATTGCTACACGCCTACCATCAGCATCTCTTCCTGATTTTATAGCAATACAATCATCTCCTGTATTAAAAACACAATTCTTAATTAATACATTCTTAGAATATTCAGGATCACAACCATCATTATTAGGACCATGACTCTCTACCGTAATTCCATCAATGGTAACATTTACTGATTTTATAGGATGCACAATCCAGAAAGGAGCATTTATTATTTTCACATCTTTTAAAAGCACATTTTTACAATCAAAAAACTCCACAAAACTAGGTCTTAAGTAATGGCCTTCGCCAAAAATACGCTCTTCAACAGGCACTCTTTTTTCAGCCAAATCAATCAATCGCAATCGGTTTAGAGGATCGTTTTGATTGGGTTTTCCTTCTTTCCATCCATATTCTTTTTTAGAACACCACCACCACCAATTTTCATTATTGGCTTGACCATTTAAAACTCCTTTACCCGTCACGGCAACGTTCTTTTTTTGATATGCATAAATTAATGGAGAATAATTCATTAATTCAGTTCCTTCCCAAGAGGTATGCACCAGCGGATACTCTTTTGGGTTTGTACTAAACACTATTTCTGCACCTTGCTCTAAGTGTAAATTAACATTATCCTCAAGATGAATAGGCCCCGTTAAAAATTTACCCGCAGGTACAATTACTTTCCCACCACCATTCTTTGTACAAGCACCAATTGCTTTTTTAAAAGCCTCACTTGCATTCATTACCCCACCAGATTGAGCACCAAAATCAGTAATAATGTAATTTTTATTTGGAAATTGAGGAGCCTGAATACTATCTAATATCAAAGCCATTTCTTTCCATGGATTTAAACCTTCAACTTCTTTTGTTTTAGTTGTGGAACAAGATAATAACACTAAACTTACTAAAGCGATAGATAAGAATAACTGAACTGTATAAGTGTGTTTTACTGTCATTTTATTTTTAAAAATTAAAAAATGCGTATACTTATTAAATACTGTAATCAAGTAATGCAATCGATTACACAAACGTATATATTTATTTTCATTTTACCAAAATTAAAATCATAAAAATAGCAGTACTATAAAAAAAAGATTGTTTTTATTTACTTAATGCAATATATTATCATTTAAATTACATTATAAACAGGTGTACATTCGTGAAAATGAAACTAAATTTGGTTTTATACAATCGATAACATAGCTGTATTATTAACAAAAAAGTATTAGTTTTACACCATCAATATAAACTACTGATTCCCAATGAGTGAGAAAATAACAATTTACGATATCGCAAAAGAGCTCAACATATCAGCAGCCACTGTATCAAGAGCTTTGAATAAAAATCCAAAAATTAGTGAGTCCACCATTAAGCTTGTTCTAGATACTGCCGAAAAAATGAACTACAAGCAAAACCGACTTGCTCTAGCTTTGCGCAGTGGAAAAAGCGGAAATATTGGTGTAATTGTTCCTCGTATCAATACTAATTTTTTTGGTTCTGTTATTCGTGGTATCGAAGAAGAACTTCACCCTAATAAATACAACGTAATCATTTGTCAAACTCATGAAGATGAGAATAGAGAAATTGAAAACATAAACACCTTACTTGATGCACAAGTAGATGGTATAATGATTTCTATTACAAACGAATCAAAGAAAAATGAAAAAATAATTCATAGGGTTTTAGAAAAAAAAGTACCCTTAATCTTTTTTGATAGAAAAAAAAATATAGATGGCGTAAGCTCCATTACTATTGATGATTTCAAAGCGGGTTATATGGCTACTAAACATTTAATAGATCAAGGATGTACGAAAATTGCACATTTGAGTGGTGATCAATCTCTTGAAATTTATGAAAATCGTTTTAAAGGATATCAAAAAGCATTACTAGACCATGGATTTCCTTTTATAGAGGAATATGTTATTCGTTCTAAAAGTAATTTAGAAGAAGGAGCATTGGTAACCAAAACATTATTACAACTAGAAACACCTCCTGACGCTATATTTTCGGCGAGTGATTTTGCTGCATTAGGAGCCATACAAGAATTAAAAAGTCAAGGTTTTACTTTGCCACAAGATTTTTGTGTGGTGGGTTTTGGAAACGAACCTTTTACAAAATTCATGGAACTCTCTATTACAACCATAGATCAATCTCCCCAAGAAATGGGTAAAATGGCTGCAAAAGTATTTTTAGAACAAATGAATACTTCAGATAATGTTAAAATTGAAAAAAAGATTGTTCTCAATCCAATATTACACATCAGAAAATCTTCTTTAAGAAATCAGGAATAAAAAAACGGATGTTGCAATTAAGCAACACCCGTTTTTAACGAACTCTAATTGGTATTCAAATACTTACATCTTTATATTAAATTATAAAGAAACGCCTCTTTTCCATGGTATAAAATCATTCTGATTTAACAAAGCGGCTTTTGTTTTTATCTCACCGCTTGCCACTTGAATAATAAACTCTAGCATTTCATCGGCCATTTCATCAATTGTTTTTTCACCAGTTATAATACCACCAGTATCAATATCAATAATATCAGACATCTTTTGCGCTAAGTCAGTATTAGAAGAAATTTTTACAACCGGTGCAATTGGATTACCCGTTGGCGTTCCTAAACCTGTGGTAAAAAGAACCATATTAGCTCCTGATCCTACCATAGCAGTAGTGCATTCTACATCGTTTCCTGGAGTGCAAAGTAAATTTAAACCTGGTTTTGTAATATATTCTCCATAATCAGAAACACCAACAATAGGTGAAGTTCCACCTTTTTTGGCTGCTCCAGCAGATTTCATAGCATCTGTAATCAAACCATCTTTTATGTTTCCAGGTGACGGATTCATATCAAATCCTGAGCCTGCATCAACTACTGTTTTTTCGTACCATTTCATTAGTTCCAAAAATCGAACGCCAGCCTCATCTTCAACACAACGGTTCACTAATTCTTGTTCTACTCCACACAATTCTGGAAACTCTGAGAGTATAGTAGTAGCACCAAGAGCTGTCAACAAATCTGAGGTAACACCTAAAGTTGGATTTGCTGATATACCTGAAAAACCATCAGATCCACCACATTCTAAACCAATAGAAAGTTTGGACAAAGGAGCTGGTTTTCTTTCCAATTCATTGGCTTTTTTTATGGCTTCAAAAGTGTCTTTAACAACGCTACTCAACATAGCTTCAATAGTACCTATTTGTTGCTGATCATAAATCAAAACCGGTTTTGTACTCGTAGGATTTATTTCGTGTAGCGCATCTTTAAAAATTTGGATTTGTAAATTTTGACACCCTAAACTTAAAACAGTTGCACCAGCAACATTAGGATTATTTACATAACCAGCTAATAATTTAGCTAAACTATGTGAATCTTGACGAATACCACCACAACCACCCTGATGAGTTATAAATTTAACTTCAATATTTTGAAACAAATCTGAATTTTGTGTCTTTGAAATCGTTTCGTTTTCCCCGTTTTCAGCACTTACTAATGACCTCAATAACAATTGATAATCATTTTCTTTTGGCTTCATAAGTTCTTTTTCAAAAATATCTTTTAAGATTTCAATATTTCTGTTTTCACAAAAAACAAGCGGAAAAAACAGCCACACATTTTCGGTCCCTACCTGTCCGTCTTCTCTGTGGTACCCATTAAAAGTTCGACTTTTCCATTTATCAATATTAGGAACCTCCCAACCAATAGTTTCTGTTTTTCCAGATACAGCATCACTTTCATGCTTTACATTATCAGTAGAGAGTAATCCACCTTTTTCTATAAATGCACTCGCTTTACCAACTAAAACTCCGTACATGATGATTCTATCCCCTAAATTTAAATCATTCAAGGCAATTTTATGCTTCATTTTTACTGCAGCAGTAATGGTAATTGTATCATTTTCAAAATTGATATTTTCACCAGCTGCAAGATTAACTAATGCAACTGCTACATTATCTGATGGGTTTACTTTTATTAATTTCTTTTGCATAATAAAAAATGTAATTCGTTGATGAAGTTATTTTTTTTGACTGAAATTAGCATAGCCCTTTTCAATCCCATTTTTTTCAATTTCCGTCAATGCTAACACTAAATCATTGTACAATCCATTAATTGCATTTAAATCTTGTCCCCAAAAATTGATATTTGAAAGCGTTTTTTGAACTACTTCCTCTAAACTATTTGTTTTCCAAATCTCATCAAAAAAAGTTATAATTTCGGGATTGTCATCAAGCGGCAGTTTTTCTCCGTTCCAAGTTCCTTGATAAAACCTAATGAGACAAGCAAAAGAGAATGTAAGATTTATTGGTGTTTTATCAAGCTTTTTAACATATTCCACAATGCTTGGTAGCACTCTAACTTTAAACTTATCAATAGAATTTAACGCAATACTTGATAAATTATGTTTTATGAAAGGATTTCTAAAACGGTCTAAAACATCCTCTGCAAAAAGATCAAGTTCTACCTTGTCCATTGCTATGGTTTCATTTATTTCTTTAAAAATAGCATCATTGACAAAAGAGCCTGTAAAAGTATGGTCTACAGTTTGTTTTACAGTTTCATTACCAAATAGCAATGAAAATGGAACCATTGCAGTATGAGCACCATTTAAAATACGAACTTTTCTCGTTCTATACGGTTGCATATCATCTACAATTTTCACATCTAAACTGGTTTTGTGAAAAGGTAATTTGGCTCTTAAAGCGTCACCACCTTCAATAACCCACAGAAAAAAGGTTTCAGCAGTTACAATTAAATTGTCGGTATACTCTAATTGATTGTTGTATTCCTCAATTTCAGTTCTTGGATAACCAGGTACAATCCTATCTACTAGCGTATTATGAAAACTATTATTTTGGTTTACCCAATCTATAAAATCAATGCCTAAATTCCAATCATTACTGTATTTGATAATGAATTCCTTAAGCGTATCTGCATTATTATTAATTAATTCACATGGAATAATACACAAACCTTTACTAGGATCACCGTTAAAAAACTTAAATCTTTCGTATAAAAGAAGTGTTAACTTAGCGGGATAAGAACTAGGTGGTTGCATTGAAGGAGTGTCTGATGAGACATAAGCAATTCCAGACTCAGTAGTATTAGAAATCACAAATTGAAGCTCCTGTTCTTTGGCTAAAGCCAAAAAATCCTGAAAGTTTACATATGGATTAATCCCTGTAACCAAGTTTGTAATTAATTTTTTCTCTTGGATTTCTTGTCCTTTAGTTAATCCTTTCAAGAATAGCGTATACAAACCATCTTGATTGTTAAGCAAGTCGACCATACCATTCTCTATGGGTTGAACAACTGCAATTCCTGCATTAAATTCTAAAGAATCATTAAGCTCTTGAAAAGCATAATCAACAAAAGCTCTTAAAAAATTACCTTCGCCAAATTGCACCACTTTTATAGGACTTAAGACCTCTAGGTTTGTATTTTTTCTATTTAAATTCATGATTTTAAATTATTTAACACTCTTTTATAGTACTTATAATACCCCTAAAAAAGTAGAAATTTAATGATAGAGTATTATAAACGACTTACTTTTATGCTTACATCCTTTTATTCTCTATGAGGAGTTAAGAATAACGATCAAAAAAACACGGTATAAGTCGCTTATTATACCTTTACTATAATACTATATTTATACTCCGCTAAAAATTGTAAAGCCACCATCTACTGTAATTTTAGAACCGGTGACAAATTTTGATGCGTCACTTAACAACCATATTAATGCTCCTGCAAGTTCATCAGGATGACCAAAACGTTTGAAAGGAGTGCTTTGCAATACTTGATTTCCTCTATCAGTAAGAGTTCCATCTTGGTTTGTAAGTAAGGTTTTGTTTTGTTCTGTTAAAAAAAAACCTGGCGCAATAGAATTCATTCTGATGGCATCTCCATACCGTATGGCAAGTTCTGTAGCAAACCATTTAGTGTAACTGTCTATTGATGATTTAGCTAAACTATACCCTAAAACTTTAGTTACCGCCAGTTGAGATACTACAGATGAAATATTAACTATACTGCCCGATCCTGCTTGTTGAATACTTGCACCAAAAACCTGTGTAGGTAAAATGGTTCCTAGTAAATTTAACTGCATCACTTGTTCTAAGGCATTTATGTTAAGACTAAAAATATCCTGATCTGGTTGCACAACGGCATCTGGAATATTTCCTCCAGCAGCATTTACTAAGCCATCAATTCTACCAAAAGCATCTAAAATTTTATCCCTAGCCAAAAGCAATTGGGCTTCATTTGTAACATCTGCAAGTAAAGCAATGGCACTTCCACCTTTATCTTGTATTTCTTGAACTCTTTGATGTGCTATTTTTTCATTTCTGCCTAAAATACCAACAATACCTCCTGCACTAACAATACTTTTTATAAATGAATACCCTATAATTCCAGTTCCTCCAGTGACTACAATCACCTTCCCTTTTAATGAAAAATTAGTTTCCATTTACTTTTTATTTTCGTCTCGAATTTGTTGTATATTTTCCAGGGTATTTCTTACTGTGTTTTCAAGTCCAAGAAAATCTTGATTTTCTATCACAACTTGTGATATTAATTGAGAACCAATACCCACACAAGTCACACCTGAATCAAACCAACTTTTTAAGTTTTCTTTATCTGTAGTTACACCGCCAGTAGGCATAATACTAGTCCAAGGACAAGGACCTTTGATTCCTTTGACAAATTGAGGACCGTATACATCTCCAGGAAAAAGTTTTACAATTTCACATCCTAATTCCTCTGCACGAGCAATTTCTGTAAGGGATGCACAACCCGGTGACCATAGCACTTTCCTGCGATTGCAAATAAGTGCAATATCTTCCCGCAATACAGGTGTAATAATAAAATTAGCTCCAAGTTGCATATACAGCGATGCTGCAGCAGCATCAGTAACAGAACCAACACCTAGAATCATTCCTGGTAGTTCTGATAATACATATTTGTTCAAGGCTCCAAAAACTTCAAAAGCAAAATCACCACGACTGGTAAACTCCATCAATCTGGCACCACCATCATAACATGCTTTTATAATTTTTTTTCCAAGTTCAACGTCATTATGAAAAAACAATGGGACTAAACCCGTTGCCGCCATTGCATTTGCTACTTCAATTCTAGAATATCGTGCCATATAATACTATTTTATCGTGAAACTAAACCAGACCCGTCTCCATCTAGCATGTTTTCTATTTCTTTTATTGTAACTAAGTTATAATCTCCCGCGATGGTATGTTTTAAACAACAAGCGGCAACTGCAAAATCTAAAGCACGTTGATTACTTACTGGAAAATTCAATAATCCATAAATTAAACCACCCATAAAAGCATCCCCACTACCCACTCTATCCACCACAGGCGTTACTTCTTTTACTGCTGCATTACTTATATGTTTACCATCATATAATATACCTCCAATTCTTTGGTGTGA
The DNA here is from genome assembly GCF_014156605.1 of Flavobacterium sp. SOK18b. Lineage (NCBI taxonomy): Bacteria > Pseudomonadati > Bacteroidota > Flavobacteriia > Flavobacteriales > Flavobacteriaceae > Flavobacterium > Flavobacterium sp. SOK18b. The sequence goes on along the minus strand of NZ_QKNZ01000023.1, from coordinate 35,337 downwards.
TGCACTCACAGAATAGCGGAGTGTTGTAGCTGCAATTTTTAAGTTAGGACATAGCTGAAATAATTTACCGTATAAGGACGGCAACGAAACTAAGTCTTGATAATTAGGTTGCACTTTAGATAAACCCAACATAAAATATGCTGTATCAATATCACCTAAAATGACATTACTGTATTTAAGAATTTCTGGCATAACTTCACTAGGAGTTTTACCATATTGCCATAATTTAGATCTATAATTTAAATCACATGAAATAGTTAATCCCAATTTATGAGCCACAAGAACAGCTTCTAAGCAAGCTTCGGCAGCACTATTAGAAATTGCTGGAGTAATACCACTCCAGTGGAACCATGTTGCACCCTCAAAAACCTGTTCCCAATTAATTAACCCTTTCGTAATTGTAGCCATAGCGCTGTGAGCCCTATCATAAACCACATTACTACCTCTTGTTCCTGCTCCAGTTTCTAAAAAATAAGTCCCCAAACGTTCCCCGCCACGAAGAATGTTTTTAGAACTTACGTTCATTTTTCTCATTTCTTTCTCTGCACAAACTCCTATCTCATTATCAGGAATTCTAGTAACAAATTCAGCTTCAATTCCATAATTTGCTAATGATGCCGCTACATTAAATTCACCGCCACCGTAAGATGCTGTAAAAGTTTTGGCTTGTTCAAAACGCAAATGTCTTTCTGTTGAAAGTCTTAACATTATTTCGCCAAAAGTGACTACTTTACTCATTCAATATTCCTTTACTATTTAATAAAATCAGCTCTCATAGGACTAAAAACATCAATCAAAATACCTTCTTCTAAGCATAAAACACCATGCAAACTATTAGAAGGAACCTGAAATGAATCCCCTTTTTTTAAAACACAGGTATCAGATTCTATGGTAACCTCAAATCTACCCTCGGCTACATATGTCAGTTGTGTGTGCGTGTGCTTGTGCATAGGTCCTATAGCGCCATCTTTAAACCTAACATTCACCATCATAACACGATCATAAATCCTGTTAGCTGTCTTAAAACACCAGTACTAGCAATTTCCCATTGCATTTCATCTGCCAAGAAAAATAATTGATTGGAACTATTTTTAGACATAAGCTTTTGAATTACAAATTAAAATACTCTTTTGCATTGTGATAGCTAATGTCAGAAACCATTTTACCTATCCATTCCATATCTGGTGGTAACTCTCCCCTCTTAATTTCATCACCTAACAAATTACACAAAATTCTACGGAAATATTCATGTCTTGGAAATGATAAAAAACTTCTTGAATCAGTCAACATTCCTATAAAACAACTTATTAACCCCATGTTAGAAAGTGCGTTTAATTGTTTTGTCATTCCATCCTTTTGATCTAAAAACCACCATCCTGAACCAAATTGCACTTTTCCTTTTACGCTACCATCATTAAAATTACCAATCATAGTAGCCATAACTTCATTATCAGCAGGATTCAAATTATAAATTATCGTTTTTGTTAATTTATCTTGGCTATCCAAAGCATTTAAAAAACGAGAAAGTTTTAACGCTTGCGGATAATCTCCTATAGAATCCCATCCTGTGTCTGGCCCTAAAATACGGTGCATTCGCTCATTATTATTTCGTAATGCTCCTAAATGAAACTGTTGTACCCAGCCATACTTGTGATATGTCTCGGATAAAAACAATAAAATCGCTGATTGAAATTTAAAAGCCTCCTCAGTAGTTATAGACACGTTTTCTCTTTTCTTTCTAAAAATACGATTTACTTCAACCTCAGTAAAATTTTCGAAATAAATCTGATCCAAGCCATGATCACAAAGTTTACAACCGTTCTGATCAAAATAATCAATTCTTTTTTCTAAAGCTACGCACAAATCAGCATACGAATCAATTGAAATACCTGCAGCGTCACCTAATGAATTCATATAAGCATTATACCCATCGTTTAAAATAAGAATAGCTTTATCTGGTCTAAAAGCGGTACTAACTTTAGTTTCAAATGGGTTTTTAGTCAAAAACTGATGGTGTTCTAGAGTGTCAATTGGATCCTCAGTTGTACACACAAAACTGGCATTTACTTTTTTTAACAAGTTTTGGGTACTGTATTCTTTTGAAGCTATTTTTGCCGATGATTCCTCATAGATTTTTTCGGCTGTTTTTTCATTTAACAGCTCATGAATATCAAAATATCTGGCAAGTTCTAGGTGTGTCCAATGAAACAATGGATTACGCATCGTGTAAGGAACCGTTTTAGCCCATTGTAAAAACTTATCTTTATCAGTTGCATTACCAGTAATAAATTGTTCTTTAATACCCAGAGTTCTCATGGCACGCCACTTGTAATGATCTCCATTTATCCAAACTTGAGTTATGTTTTCAAAAATTTTATCTTCAGCAATATACTGTGGTGACAGGTGATTATGATAATCTATAATAGGCTGATTTTTAGAAAAATCATGATACAACTCTTCTGCATATTTATTTTCTAATAAAAAATTATCGTGTATAAATGGCGCACTCATTTTTTTAATTTTTGAATTAATTTTCGTTTGTAGGTTTCCCAATAGTGGCCAAAATTCCACCATCTACATATACAATTTGACCGTTTATAAAGTCACTAGCTTTTGAAGCCAAAAAAACAGCTGTACCTGCTAAATCTTCAGGATTTCCCCAACGTGCAGCTGGCGTTCTGTTGATTATAAAATCGTTAAACGGATGACCATCTACGCGTATAGGTTCTGTTTGTGTAGTGGCAAAATATCCCGGACCAATCCCATTAACTTGAATATTGTACTTTGCCCATTCTGTAGCTAAATTTCTAGTAAGCATCTTGAGTCCACCTTTTGCAGCAGCATAAGCAGATACGCTATTGCGTCCTAGCTCACTCATCATAGAACAAATGTTAATTATCTTGCCTTCTTGTCTTTCTATCATTTGTTTAGCAACAAGTTGAGACATAATAAACGGACCAACAAGATCTACATCAATCACCTTTCTAAAATCAGCAATAGGCATATTAACAGCTAATTCTCTCTTAATAATACCCGCATTGTTTATTAAAATATGAATATCACCTTGCTCTTTTGTAATACGTTCAAGATTTTCTGCTGCTGCATTCTCATCCGTAACATCAAATAAATAACCCGAAACGGTATATCCTTTTTGTGAATAATAAGCAAGAGCTTCTTCCATTTTTGAGGGTGTAGTTCCTGTAATGACAAGTGCTGCTCCAGCTTGAGCGAGACCTTCGGCCATAGCCAAACCTAATCCGTGGGTTCCACCAGTAATCAAAGCTCTTTTTCCATTTAAATCAAATAAATTCATAGGTATTATCTTAGTTCATTAGGTGCTACAATATCCATATCTCCATAATCTAAATTCTCTCCAGCCATACCCCAAATAAAAGAGTAATTGCTTGTACCCGCACCTGAATGTATAGACCATTCTGGTGATAAAACTGCTTGGTGATTTTGCATAAAAAGATGCCTTGTATTTTGTGGCTCTCCCATAAAATGACACACTGTTTGCGGAGCTTGAATATCAAAATAAAAATATGCTTCCATTCTACGATCATGAGTATGAGCGGGCATGGTGTTCCAAACATTACCTGGTAACAATTCTGTTAGCCCCATTTGAAGTTGACAGGTTTGTACAATACTATTTACTATCAGCTTATTTAGAATGCGTTTATTAGCTGTAATTTCATCTCCCAGTGGAATGATTTCTGCATCTTCTCTACCAATTTTTTTTGTTGGATAAGAAGTATGAGCTGGTGCCGAATTGATATAAAACAAGGCTTGTTGTCCATCAGCATTTGCAAAAAGAACCTCTTTACAACCTTGACCTACATAAAGCGCTTCCTTAGTATTCAATTCATAGACAACTCCATCAACGGTTACAACTCCGGCTCCACCTACATTGATTATTCCCAATTCTCTCCTATCTAAAAAGTTTTCAGACTTTAAATATGGAATTGTTTCTAATTTTAAGCTTGATTTTACTGGCATAACTCCACCAACAACATACCGATCATACATGGAATACGTAAGCTGAATTTCATCAGGAACAAATATATTTTCTATTAAAAACTGTTCTCTCAATTCATCGGTTCCATAATTTTTAAAATCAGTAGGGTTGGTAGCGTATCTAAAAGAAAGATTTGTCATGTTTTATTTTTTAATGTAATCGATTGCACAAAGGTACTTGATAAAATAAAACTTTGGCAAAATAGTTTATAAATATTTTAAATTAAGAATTACAGAGAGGTTATAGGACTATATTTAGGTACCAAAGACTTCATTACAATCCAGCCCGTTAAATAACACACAGCACAGATTGAAAAAATAATAAAATATCCAGCCTCAATACCTTTGAAACCCATAAAAATCAAATTCGTTTCTTTTGAGTAATCAAATAAAACACCAGAACCTTTATTAATTAATGTTGAACCTATTCCTCCTGCCAGACCTCCTATTCCTGTTATTGTGGCAATTGCTTTTTTAGGAAACATATCTCCCACGGTTGTAAAAATATTAGCAGACCACGATTGATGGGCCGCTCCTGAAATCCCAATAATAATTACTGGAAGCCAATAACTAATATGCCCAAGTGGTTGCGCTATGAGTGCTAAGAGTGGAAAAAAAGCAAAAATAAGCATGGCTTTCATTCTGCCTTCATAAGGATTCATTCCTTTCTTTTCTACGAAATAAGTAGGCAACCAACCACCAATAATTGATAATAATGTAATCATATAAAGCACAAACAATGGCAATGCAGATTGTGTTGAATCCATATTATAAACAGAACTTAAATAGGCTGGTGTCCAAAATAAGAAAAACCACCAAACTCCATCAGTCATGAATTTCCCAAATGCAAAAGCCCAAGTTTGCTTGTATTTAAGACAATCACTTAAAGAAACTTTTGTTGTAGTCTCAGGAACATAACCTGCAAGTTTACTATCGGCAATATCATCTTGTTGAATGTACTCTAACTCTGCTTGTGAAACTTTAGGATGCTTTTCAGGTTTATCATACATAAAAACCCAGAAACCCATCCATATAAAACCAAGTGCACCAATAATTATAAAAGCCATTTCCCAACCAAATGCTTTAGCAATAAACGGAATGGAGATTGGAGCTGCTAAGGCACCTACTGTTGCACCAGCATTAAAAATACTGGTTGAAAAAGCTCTATCTTTCTTAGGGAAATACTCTGCCGTAGTTTTTATTGCAGCAGGAAAATTACCAGCCTCACCCACCGCTAAAACAAATCGGGCAAAAATAAATAAGGTTACACTAACATTTATAATTAATCCCGTGTCATTGACTGTTTTTAAAGTTTCTTTTGCTCCTTCAAAACCCACAAACCAATTGCCAGTGATAATTCCTGAAGTGGCAATACCACAAAAAGCATGCAAGCAAGCACCAAATGACCAAATCCCAATAGCCCACAAAAAACCTTTTTTGGTATCCATCCAGTCGACAAAACGACCTGCAAACAACAATGAAACCGCATAAAAAATAGAGAATAACGCAGTTATGTTTCCGTAATCATTATTAGTCCAATGAAATTCTGGTGCTATAAATTCACTCCAAGTCAAGGATAAAACTTGTCTGTCTAGATAATTAATTGTTGTTGCAAAAAATAGCAATCCACAAATAGACCAACGATAGCTTCCAATTTTATTACTTTTTTGATTCATATTGTTGTAGATATGATTTATTACATTAATTCCTGACTATTGAGCGATGAAACATTTTACCAATAACTATTTAAACTTAAAAAAAGATAAAAATATAAAATGTAATCGATTGCACAAATATAGATGTAAAAAATGATTATCCAAATTAATTACATATAATTTTAAATAAACAACTCAAAAAAATGTATTAATTAAAAATAACAATAAACAAATACATATTTTATAAGTTAACTGTTAATAAAGGTAAAAAACAACCCTTTCAGCAACATCAATATACTTTAGAAAAAAAACCAAATAGTGATATTTTATTTGAGTATTTTTATAACTTCCCAATACATTAAAATACAAAGCAATAGCATACTAAATACTTTAAATAAATAAGTATTTGCTATCACAAATAGAAAATGAAAAAAACTAAAAATGTTAAACTCTCGTAAATGATCCTATAAAGTGAAACAGTAATGTCCACTTTGTCAAATTGGATCCATTAGTACATGTTATCATTTAAAGAAAGTGAATGTATTGATAAATAAATGAGTATTTGATTACTATAAGTTCATTGAAATATTGGGAATTGTCGAATTAAAAGCTAAATGAACAATATTTTAGATTGTCTATATAATTATTATATCTTTGCGCAAAATTTGGAATAGAGTTTGAAGTACTGAATTCTAAATTGTAAAATGAATTGCATCTCCATAGTATTATTTTTTAGTTATATATGTTAAAACATTTATAATTAATAAGTTAATAATAACACGTTATTGATGAAAATTCACTGACAACATTAAAAATTAAATTTTAAACTAAATAGATTTTATAACCAATACTAATTAAAGAATTTCAAAATGAAAAAAATTATTTTAACGCTTTGTTTTTTTGGCTTGACATTGATTTCAAAAGCTCAAACAACAGAATTATTTTTTGAACAGGCAACGATGTTCTTGAAGAAAAATGTAACTCCAGAGGGTAAAGTAGATTACTTTTCAATCAAAAAAAGTCCTGGAGAACTTGTTTATATTTTGAGCAATATAGAAAAACTAGACACTAAATTTAGCGATAAAAAAGTAGCAAAAGCATTCTGGATTAATGTATACAATTTACGTGTCATTAAAAGTGTAGTTGATAAATTCCCAATTGAGTCAGTTGAAAAAGTTCCAGGATTTTTTAGTACTGAAACTTTTTTAGTAGGTAATCAAGAACTAACTCTAGATGATATTGAAAATGTAATCTTGAGAGATTTGTTTTTTGACCCTGCTATTCATTTTGCATTAACAAGTGCAGCAAATGGTGGAGCGCCACTATTAAACACTGCTTATTTACCTACAACAGTAGACGAGCAAATTAAATCAAGAGCCACATTAGTAATTAATTCAAAATATTACTTTTATGTTGACAAAGAAAATAAAACTATTGAGTTACCAAAAATATTCGAATGGTACAAAAAAGATTTTGCAGTAAACTATTTTAATGAAATTGATTTTATCAATCTATTTTTAGAGAAAAAAATTGATAATAAATTAACTGTAAAAACTTACGATTTTGATTGGAATTTAAATAAAATATAATCCTATATGGCCCTACCGCTGTGTAGGGCAAATAGAATTATATGAAAAAAATATATTATATTATTTCAGTACTTTTTTTACTATGTTTTACACCTTTACAAGCACAAAAAACATATTTAAAAAATTATTACGATAATGGAAAAATAAGTTCTGAAGGTTGGATCAACCTAAATAAAAAAACAGATTACTGGTTCTTTTACCATAAAAACGGTAACAAGAAAGAAGAAGGACATTACTTTAACGATAAAAAAACAAAGTGGTGGATTGTATATGATGTCAACGGTAAAATTCAAAGAAAAATTGAATTTAATAACAATCTTGAAAATGGTTTAAGTATTTTTTACAACGATGGTAAAATTTACAAAGCTGCAAGATACAATGCCGGATTAAAAATAAAAGAATGGACATCAATAGCGAGTTATAAAAAAGACAATCCATAAAACAATGAAAATAATTAAAGTAATCATACCCGCATATAATGAGGAACATGCTATTGAACATGTTATTCATGAAATTCCAAGTTATGTGTCAGAAATTATTGTAGTCAATAACAACTCCACTGATCAAACAGTAGCGGTAGCCCAAAAAGCTGGCGCTACTGTATTATCAGAAAACAGAAAAGGATATGGTCATGCCTGTTTAAAAGGTCTTGATTACATAAATACTACTCCCAACACACCCGATATAGTTGTTTTTCTTGACGGTGACTACTCAGATTATCCTGAAGATCTTTCTAAATTAATTGCTCCCATCTTAAATAACACGGCTGATTTTGTCATTGGCGCTAGAGTCCCTGAGTTAAGAGAAGATGGTTCAATGACACCACAACAAATTTTTGGAAATAAATTAGCCACTGTGTTAATGCGTCTTTTTTTTAGATCTAAATTTACTGATCTAGGTCCGTTTAGAGCCATAAGATATGATACTTTACAGTCACTCAACATGGTAGACAAAACCTATGGTTGGACTGTTGAAATGCAATTGAAAGTACTTAAAAAAAATATCAGCTATACTGAAATCCCTGTTCGCTACAAAAATAGAATTGGAGTTTCAAAAGTATCCGGTACTGTAAAAGGGACTATTATGGCAGGAGTTAAAATTATTAGTTGGATCATTAAATACGCTTTCAAATAATATGTTAGTACTATCTTACATCATCCTATTTTTTTATAGTGTATCTATTATATTAATCTTCTTTTACGGCCTTTCTCAATTGAACTTATTGGTTAATTACCTTAAAAGTTCCAAGAAAATTTTAAAATCGAATCAATTTAATTTTAATGACCCAAATGAAATTCCAAAAGTTACCATTCAACTACCTATTTATAATGAAAAATATGTGGTAGAACGCTTGTTGCATACTATTTCTAATTTAGAATATCCAAAAGACAAATTAGACATTCAAGTATTAGACGATAGCACTGACGAAAGTTTAACCGAAAATATTCATATTGTAAATGAATTAGCTGCAACTGGTTTAAACATAAAACACATTACCCGAAGCAATAGAATCGGTTTTAAGGCAGGTGCACTGAAAGAAGGTTTAAGAACTGCTGAAGGCGAATTTATTGTAATTTTTGATGCTGATTTTGTGCCACAAAAAGAGTGGTTGTTGCAAACTATTCCGCATTTTAAAGATCCAAAGATTGGAGTGGTACAAACTAGATGGGGTCACCTGAATAGAGATTATTCCATTTTAACAAAAATTCAAGCATTTGCACTTGATGCACATTTCACATTAGAACAAGTAGGCCGAAATTCACAGTCTCATTTTATAAATTTTAACGGCACTGCAGGTGTATGGCGAAAATCTTGTATTATTGATGCTGGAAACTGGGAAAGCGATACTTTAACCGAAGACTTAGATTTAAGTTACAGAGCACAATTAAAAAACTGGAAATTCAAATATTTACTTGATGTAGTTACACCCGCAGAACTACCCGTAATTATAAGTGCTGCCCGTTCTCAACAATTTCGTTGGAATAAAGGTGGCGCTGAAAATTTTGTAAAAATGAATCAGCGTATCATTAGCGCAACAAATATCAATTTTAAAACAAAAATTCATGGCTTACTTCATTTACTAAATAGTTCTATGTTTTTATTTGTTTTTACAATGGCACTGTTTAGTGTACCTGTTTTGTTTATAAAAAGTTGGTTCCCGCAACTGGAAGTTTTTTTTAAAATTTTAGCATTTTTTGTATTTACCTCAGTTGTTTTTTTCACTTGTTATTGGTTTACCTACAAAAAAATATATGGTGGAGGATTTGTAAATTTCATCAAATACATTGGTTTATTTTTTACATTTTATAGCATTGCCATGGGTTTTACGTTTCATAATACCATTGCTGTTGTTCAAGGGCTTATTGGAAAAAAAAGTGATTTCATCCGTACTCCTAAGTTTAACATTGAAAGCTTAAAAGAGAAATGGAAACAAAACAGTTATATCAATAAAAAGATATCAAAAAATATAATCATTGAAAGTCTGCTACTCCTCTATTTTCTTTTTGGAATATACAGTGGAATTCAGTTAAATGACTATGGATTACTTCCGTTTCATATTATGTTATCCTTTGGCTATGGGTTTGTGATTGTTAATTCTTTCCGAATTGGAAACTAGAATGTAATCTCTATTTTTTTTAATAAATTCGCTTACGCAAAATGAAAGCACTTAGTAATTCATGTAAACTTTATACACTATTGAGCGCTGTATGCTATACCTACATAGGCTATTTCATGGAACGTAAGGATTTTGTTGTTTTGCTTTTATTATTTGGTGTTTTATTTTTCTCACTTGTAAAAATCATTCAGGAACAAAAAGAAAACATCAACTATTTACTTGGTTTAGGTCTTTGTTTTAGAATCCTATTTGCATTTACCTTACCTAATCTTTCTCAGGATTTTTACAGATTTATTTGGGACGGGAGAATACTCTTAGAAGGATTTAATCCTTACACCAATTTACCCAATGATTTAATTGTTAACCCTAATTTTAATATTGCTCAGGCACAGGAATTAATTAAATCTATGGGGAGTCTCAGTGCTTCTCATTTTTCAAATTATCCGCCAATTAACCAACTTTTTTTTGTGATCGCGGGAATCTTTGGCACCCAATCCATAGTTACGGCAACCATTGTTTTGCGATGCATTATCATTGCAGCCGATTTTGGTACAGCTATTTTTGGAGCAAGATTATTACAATCAATGGGTTTCGAAAAGTATAAAATATACTGGTACATATTAAACCCATTGGTACTTATAGAACTCACAGGAAACTTACATTTTGAAGGTGTTATGCTGTTCTTTTTTATATTGGGAATTTATTTATTACACCAAAACAAGTGGAAAACGGCTGCAGTAGCAATAGCCTTATCAATTGCAACTAAACTCTTGCCACTTATACTACTTCCATTATTTTTTCAAAAATTAGGATGGAAAAAAAGCTTTGTGTTTTATCCCATAGTTATTAGTATTAACGTACTGCTTTTCTTGCCGTTTTTATCAACCGCAATGGCTGAGAATTATTCGAATACAATTGCTTTATGGTTTGTAAATTTTGAATTTAATGCCAGTTTTTATTACATCATCAGAGAAATAGGATTTTATTATAAAGGCTATAACATCATTCATAGCACTGGAAAAGTAATCCCAATACTAATCATAATCTTTATCCTCTTACAGTCCTTTTTTGGTAAAAATAAAACCACACCAGACTTACTAAAAAGTATATTACTTGTGCTAAGTATTTACTTTTTTGTATCAACAACAATACATCCGTGGTATGTAATAAATCTTGTTTTAGTTTCGGTTTTTACAAAATACAAATTCCCAATTTTATGGAGTTTTACAGTTGTATTGAGCTATTTTGCTTACTCAGGTCAACTATTCAAAGAGAATTTAATGCTTATTGCCATTGAATATTTAGTTGTTTTTTGGTTTATGTTTCGAGAATTAGAACTTAAACCCTTAGCATTTTATAAAAAATTACAATCTAAACTTTCAAATTCATTTTCTATAAAAGCTTAAGATTGCTGAGAAAACACAATCAAGAGTATTGCAATTAAAGCAATAAGTAAACCTAGATAATTTTTTAAAGACAACTTTTCTTTGAAAACAACAACACCTATAACACTTCCTAAAATTATAACTCCTAAATTCATTCCTGCAAAAACAGTAGATGGATTTGCAGTAAATACTTGGTGCGCTTTGAGATAAAAAAGGATGTTCCCAAAATTGAATACACCCACAAGACCACCTAACAAAATGTTTTTTAGAGTTATTTTAGATGCGTTTACAACTGTATCATAACATACCACCAGCAGCATAATAACTAATGCTATAGAAAAAACGACAACCAATGAACTTGTAAAAGGCATCGTTGTATAAAGTGCCATTTTCTTGAAAAGAATATCGATGATCCCAAAACCTAGTAAAACTAATAATGGATAAGTCCAATTTGTTTTTTCTTTTGATACAGGTTTCATCAATATCATAAGTATAGCTGGAAAACCAATAATTATCGCTACAAGTTTGTACGAATTAAAAGTCTCGTCAAAAATCAACCAAGCTGCCAAAATAGGAATAAATAAAGACAGTCTTTGAGCTGCATCTGTTTTTACAATTCCCACTTGTTTTATTGAGGTTGCCAAAAACAAAAAAACTGTTGGCAATAAAAAACCGATACTAACATACAATGCCCATGGAGCAGTGGATAAAGAAGTAAATTTAAAATCGAAAAAAAAGAAACATAAAAGTATGGCAACCGCATAGTTAGTTACTACCATTTGTATAGCACTAGAGTTGTATTGTCTAGATAATTTAAAAATCACGCCTACAGTAACACTACAAACTACACTAAGTAAAAGATAAATCATGTTTTTTCCTCAAAATTACTATTTAAGTACCAATTTTAAAAATAGCAACCTAATCTCTTTTAAGCCATCCTGTAATACTCATTCGGGGACAGTTTGTTTCCAATACTTCATGAACCAGCTCATCACTCTTAAAAAAAACTGTTTTTCCCAGAGTAGGAGCAATTTTTTGAGGAATATCGTTTTGATGTATCATTAGCTCACCGCCATCTGTAACTTTCCAGTCCGCATTTAAATAACTTATCATGCTAAATTTTCGGCTAGGATTGCTTTTAAATTGATCCAAGTGCTTTAAGTAAAAATCTCCTTTTTCATACAGGGAATAATGAAATTCATAACCTGTAATTCCAGCATAGCAACTTTGATTCAAGTATAAAATGAAGGCTTCAATTAATTTAAAAAATTCATTCTCAAAAACATTATTGTGCTTTTTATCCAACCAATAAATAGAATCACTCCTTATAGCACCATCATAAAGCAATTTATCTGAGTTGCCAATGCCAGCAGCCGTAAGCAAACTTCTTTCATTTAAGTTAAGAATGTTTTGTATTAAATGATCTGAAAGTTCTGGACTTAAAAAATGCTCTGCTATGCCTACTTTATTTTCAACATAACTTGATATCAAATTCTCAAAGGAATTTTCCATTTTAATTTTGGGAAAGACTGAAAATACAGTCAACGTAGCAAGGTAGATGAAATAAAATTACAAAGGCTGTTTTTATAAAAAAAAGGGTTTAGTAAAAACTAAACCCTTTTGCATTTACAACTTACTGATAAAACTACCGTAAATATCTTTGAACTGGTATCCTTCGGAAAAACGATCTTTACTTAGTTTCTTGTATTCTACCAATCCCCAAAGTATAAATTCCATCATGAAAAATTTATCTTCTGGACTTACTTGCGGTTGGTATTTTTTAATTAAAACTTCCAATGGTGCAATTCCACCTAGAATTTTTTCATACTCTTCATCTGAGCAATCATCAAGTAATTCAAAACCACTTTCGGCAAAAAACCATTCTATGATATCTGTGTACGCATTTTTGACACCTTCTTTTTCTAGTTTTTCAATTTTTGGAAAATACGCTGGAAAGAAAGTATGAATGGCATCACCCAATAAGTGTTGTGCTACGGCAGCTGCTCCCTCCTGCTCTCCTTCATAAACCAACTCTACTTTTCCAGTAATGGCTGGAATAATCCCCATAAAATCAGACAAACGCAAGGTAGTTTTGTCTGCACCAGCTTTTAATGCTCTTCTTTCTGCAGTGCTAAGTAAATTTTCAAAAGCTGTGATACTCAATCTGGCACTCACGCCACTTTTATTATCAATGTATTCACTTTCTCTAGCTTCAAAACTTATTTGTTCTAATAAATCTCTTGCTAATGAGGGTACATACACCATGTCATTTTGTGTAACATCCAGTTTTGCTTCTTGCTCTGTGATAGTTCTAGCAATTTTGATGGTTTCAGGATAATGCGTCAGGATTTGTGACCCAATTCTATCTTTTAATGGAGTTACAATACTACCACGATTGGTATAGTCTTCAGGGTTTGCGGTAAAGACAAATTGCATGTCCAGCGGCATTCTTAATTTAAATCCACGAATTTGAATATCTCCTTCTTGTAGAATATTAAACAATGCTACTTGAATTCTTGCTTGTAAATCAGGTAACTCATTGATTACGAATATGCAACGATTCGCTCTTGGAATCATTCCAAAATGAATCACGCGATCATCAGCATACGATAATTTTAAATTTGCTGCTTTTATAGGATCTACATCACCTATTAAATCGGCAACCGTTACATCTGGAGTGGCTAGTTTTTCAAAAAAACGTTCACTTCTGTGCAACCAGGATATTGGGGTTTCATCTCCTTTTTCGTCGATAAGATCTTTGGCAAAACGAGATATCGGCTGCAACGGATCATCATTGATTTCAGAACCTGTTACAAACGGAATGTACTCATCAAGCAATTCAATCATCTTGCGAGCCATTCTCGTTTTAGCTTGACCGCGAAGCCCTAATAAATTGATGTTATGACGGGATAAAATAGCCCGCTCCAGCTCTGGAATTACGGTATTCTCAAAACCATGAACTCCTTCAAAAGTGGGTTTCCCTGATTTTATTTTTTCTCTCAAGTTCGATCGCAATTCATCTTTAATGCTTTTGCTCTCGTATCCTGATTTTTTTAATTCTCCTAATGTTTTTATAGTATTCATCTATTTTTCTATTGAAATTGATATTGATTATTTGTTGGGGTTTGCGTTAGGGATAGCAGTGTAAATCCTTTTTTGAGTCCCGAAATTATCGGGACTCAAAAAAGATTGAAACGAATAGCCCGACCCGCAGGGAAACGCCCAAAATTACTTTATTCTCTTTTTTCTATTGGTCTCGTAGTCCTCAAAAATCATTTCGCCCAATCCTTTTAATCCTGTATAAAAGGCTTTTCCTTGATTTGACTCCGTAAACTTGTTCACAAATTTTTGCAAATAAGGATCATTAGCAATCATAAAGGTAGTAATGGGGATGTGTAATTTTCTGGCTTGTTGCGCCTGATTGTAGCATTTATCCACAATATATTCATCAAGACCGTTGCTGTTCATATAATACGAACCATCTTTTTCACGAACACAACTTGGTTTTCCATCTGTAATCATGAAAATTTGTTTGTTTGTATTACGCTTTCTGCGCAAAATATCCATGGCTAGTTGCAAGCCCGCAACCGTATTAGTGTGATACGGACCTACTTTTAAATAGGGTAAATCTCGTATGGCGATAGTCCAAGCATCGTTACCAAAAACAAGAATATCCAAAGTGTCTTTGGGATAACGCGTGGTGATTAATTCCGCCAGTGCCATGGCAACTTTTTTAGCAGGCGTAATTCTATCCTCGCCATACAAAATCATACTGTGACTGATGTCAATCATTAAAACCGTACTCATTTGCGACTTAAATTGAGTTTCCTCCACTACCAAATCATTTTCGGTTAGCATAAAATCGCCAACACCATTATTGATTTGAGCATTTCGCAAACTCTCTGTCAAGGAAATGCGCTCAAGTCCGTCACCAAAATGAAATTCTCTAAACTCTCCTGTATGCTCATCGCCATTGCCTACATGTTTGGTTTTGTGATTGCCACTTCCAGATCGTTTAAGATTTCCAAAAATGTTATCTAGAGCTTGCTGCCTAATGGCACGCTCCGTCTTGGCTGTTATCCCCAGTCCGGAACTTCCATCCTCTTTCAACTCTTCCCGAATATAGCCTTTCTTCTTTAAATCTTCAACAAAATCATCAATGGTATAAGCCTCATCAGTAAGTTTATACTCTACATCTAATTCTCGTAACCAGTCAATTGCCTCATCAAAGTCTCCCGAAGTATGCGTGATTAATTCCTTGAAAATACCAAAGAGTTTATCAAACGGAGACTGGAAAGGTGCTTCGTATTGCTTGAAATAAAATCCTTTTTTATTATCGTTTTTCATAGAACATAAAATTACATCATTTTCAAAGGAAAGCTTACAAACGTTTATTAATTTTTAGTTAAAAGCAATTTCAAGAATATAAACGTTACAAAAATGATTTGGGCGTGCCCTCACCTCCACTACCGTTGCGGTGAGGTCGTGCTGTACGTTCTCAATCTCCCAAAAAAAGGGAGGATTTCCACTACCATCACTCACGCAAAACCACTTAAAAAGAACGTATTTCCTAAAAAAGTAAATTCAGAGTTTAATTGTAAAATAAGAATATGAATACTCTAAAAACTTTTTCGCACCTTAGCAATCCATTTTAAAAACAAAAACCCCGATTAAAAATGAGCGTATTTATAAAAGAATTGTCCTTTCGTTGGTCTGATCTTGATCCTAACTTTCATGTAAGACACAGTGCGTATTATGATTTTGGCGCGCAACACCGTATTGAAATACTAGAAAGCCTAGGCTTAACCATGAAAGTAATGCAATCACAAGGCTTTGGTCCTATATTGTTTAGAGAAGAATGTGTTTTTAGAAAAGAAATCAAACTTTCAGACAAAATTGTCATGCATACCAGAAGTTCACAAGTTAATGAAGACGGCTCAAGATGGTCTATTATTCACGAGTTTAGAAATGATGCCGATCAAGTTTGTGCAACCATAACCGTTGATGGTGCTTGGATGGATATTAAACTGAGAAAATTAGCTTTGCCTACACCTGAATTGGCCAAAAAAGCTTTGAGTGTTTTTCCAAAAGAATAATACGTCCTTATCAAACACACTTTTTTTCCTTTGGGTGAATTACATTCCTTGAATATTTCACCCAAAGTATTTAAGCATAACGTTGACGTCTTCATCTTGAAAATGGAAATTAGAAACAATTGCTATACTTTTTTTTGAAAGAATTATATAACTATTTTATACAATTATATAATGGTAATTGTTGTTTTGTAGCGATATTTGTAGACATTTATGTTTCTGCATTAGCAAATACATCACATGATTTTGATAGATAAAAAACTTCGTTTGAAAAAATATTTACAGATTCTTTTAAAAGTGTTCCTCTGGACAGTTGGCTCCTTGATATCCCTATTTTTAATACTGTTTTTGGTGATACAAATTCCTTCCGTTCAAAATTATGCCAAGAACAAAGCGGTACACTATCTTGAAGAAAAAATCAAAACAAAGGTTGTGATTGACAGTCTAGAAATAGGGTTTCCAAAGAAAGTTATATTAAAGGGCGTATACTTTGAAGACCAAAAAAAAGACACTCTTTTTGCTGGAGATACTCTTGCTGTAAACATCAGTTTATTTCAACTCATAAACAATAAAGTAGACATAAATAGTGTTGATTTATCAGGTATTACGGCGTACATAAAAAAAGACAGCAAAGGAAATTTTAATTTTGACTACATTATTAAAGCCCTTGCATCTCAAGAAAAACAAAAGACTGATTCAGCCCCAATGGAATTTTCAGTTGACGAAATTCAGTTGGATAGAATTAATTTTCACTATTCTGATGCTATTTCAAATAATGAAATTGCAACTTATCTCAATCATTTTAAAACTAGTATCAAAACATTTGATTTAAACCAAATGAACTTTGACATTCCAAAAATCAAGGTTAATGGTTTGCAATTCAAATTAATTCAGGGCATTGCTTCTATAAAAAAATCAGGCACTGTAACAGAGAATAATACAATAGAAAATCCTCTGAAATTAAAATTTGGTGATGTAGACCTTGGTAAAATAAAAATTGAATACAAAAGCCAAGAATCTAAATTGGCTACCAATATCTACGTGAAAAAATTGATCACAAAATTAGATAAAATAGACTTGAACAATCAATATGCTATTCTAGAAAATTTAGAATTAACAGGAGTTGAAGGTGCTCTAGAGTTAGGTAAAATTAAAAAATTAGTCACCCAAAATACTAAAACTTCAAACAGTTCAAACAATTGGGATATTAAAGTAAAAAAGAGTGTTTTTAAGAGAATCAATTTTAAATATGACAACAATAACGTTGCTTTTACTCAAAAAGGATTAGACTACAATCATTTAGACATTAAAAGCTTGAATCTAGACCTAGAAGTTCTCAATTACAACAATGAAAACATCTCAGGTGAACTTAAATCTTTTTCAGCTAAAGATAAAAGCGGATTGAACATTTCGGCGCTAAACGGTGACTTTTTCTATGGCAATAAAAATGCTTTCATCAAAAATCTGTATTTAAAAACCCCTCAAACCGAAATAAAAAATGAAATACAAATAGGATATTCATCTCTTGCTACTATTTCAAAAAATATTGGAGATTTGAGTTTGATAGCAAACCTTACCAAAAGTAGTATTGGTTTTCAAGATATTCTGTTATTTGTTCCTAATTTAGCTTCTACAAATCCATTTAAAAGTAATCCAAAAGCAGTCATTTCTATAAACGGAAAGGTTAAAGGAAAAGTAAAAAATATAACAATTCCGTCAATGGAAATCAGCGGAATAGGCTCAACTTCACTGGCAGCGAGCGGCACAATAATTGGTTTACCAAATGTTGATAAAACCTACTTTGACATTAATATTAAAAAATTTCAGTCTGGTCAAAAAGACATAAATAATTTTGTACCCAAAGGAACTATTCCTAACACCATTCAATTGCCTTCGAGAATGACTGTTACAGGAACTTTTAAGGGAACTATTGCTACTTTTTTGACTGATTTGAAGCTCATAAGTAGTTATGGAAATGCAGCTATTAAAGCCAAATTTGATCAAAGTCGCAAAAACTTTGAAAAATATGATGCCAAAGCTGATTTTGTAAACTTTGATCTAGGGAAATTTATTAAGAACGACTCCATTGGTAAAATTACCCTAAAAACCACTATCAAAGGCACTGGTTTCAACCCAAAAACAGCTACAGTAGCTCTTAATGCAAGTATTCAAAAAGCGTATTTTAACAAGTATACGTATAAAAATATAGCTGTAAAAGGAACTATCCAAAAAGGTAATTTTAACGCTACTGCAGTGGCTAGAGACCCTAATTTGACATTCAATTTAGTGGGTAATGGTAGATTTCAAGATAAATATCCATCCGGAAAAATAAAATTAAATGTAGATATAGCTGATTTAGAAAAACTGAATTTACATGCTGGACCTTTAAAAATTCGTGGTATTGTAGATGCAGACATCCAATCGGGGGATTTAGATTATCTCAATGGTTCATTAACTGCTCATCATATTAATATTACCAATGCTAAAGAAAACTATACTATTGATTCTATCCAAGTTCATGCAATAGCAAACGCTCAAAAAAATTCTATTGAAGTTAAAGCACCTTTTATGGATGCGTTTTTAGAAGGGAAATACAAATTATCAAAAATAGGAACTGCAATTACCAACTCGATTGCTGCTTATTACGATACTACTCCTAAAAAATCGAAAAAGAAAACTAAAGAAAATCAACAGTTTGATTTTAAGGTTCAAATCAAGGATAGTCCTATTGTGATGCAATTGATTCCTCAAATTAAGAGCTTAGAACCTATTACTATTACAGGTAATTACAACAGTGTAAATGATTCGATTGTTTTAAATGGAGCCATTCCAAAACTAGTTTATGAGAGCATAACGGTTACAAATGCTACACTAAAACTGGATACACAAGATCAAAAGTTGCTTTATAATTTTATGGTTGATGATATTCAAAACGAACAGTTTGAACTTCCGCATACAGAACTAACTGGGGATATTCAAAATAACATCATAACGTATGCACTTCAGTTAAAAAACACTAAAGAAGAAGAACGCTACCTCATTGCAGGTACTGTTCAATCTCAAAATGGTGGTACAGAAATACGATTGAATCCTGATAAATTAATATTGAATTATGAACCGTGGACCATTGATAAAGAAAACGTAGTTAGCAGTTTAACTAAAGGCTTGTTTATTAATAATTTTAATCTTAAAAACAACGGAAGTACTATTCAAGTACAATCAAAATCAAGTAATGCCAATGCTCCGTTACAAGTCAATTTTAAGGAGTTTGATATCAACACTATTACAAGTTTTGTAGAGAAAAAGGATTTACAACTTAGTGGAAAAATCAATGGAACGGCAGAAATAAGAAATTTAAACACATCACCCCTTTTCACTTCTGATTTAAGTGTCGAGAATTTTACATTCAAAAAAGATACTATTGGAAATATAAAGCTTCAAGTAAATAACACTATTGCAAACCAGTATGATGCCGTTGTTGCAATAACAGGTCAAGGAAATCAAGTAAATCTTGAAGGGAATTATAAAACGACCACCAGTAGTTTTGATATGAATTTAATTATTGACAAGTTAAACCTTAAAAGCATACAAGGATTTACTTTAAATAATCTAACGGAAAGTACTGGTTTTTTAAACGGAAAATTATCGATTACAGGAAGTGCAAGCCAACCTAATGTACAGGGTGAATTAGCTTTTAACGAAATCGGATTTAAAGTGACTCCTCTTAATGCTAGATTCAAATCCATTAATGATAAAATAGTTTTTCAACCCAACACAATTGTTTTTGAAACCTTTACCATAAAGGATGAAAATGACAATGAGTTGAACGTTAATGGGACAATTGATACGTCTAATTTTAGTAATTTCGGATTTAATCTAACCGTTGATGCTAAAAATTTTAAAGCAGTAAATTCAAAAGCAAAAGACAATGATTTATACTACGGTGAATTATTTCTGGATAACAACATCAGGATAGCTGGTAGTTTAAACAATCCTATAATTGATGGTACAATAAAAATCAATAGGGACACCAAATTTACCATTGTATTGCCACAATCTGATCCATCCATTGCTGATCGTGAGGGAATTGTTGAATTTATAGATCAAGATAATCCTCAAATAATTACGAATACAAATCTTGAAAATATAAGTAGTGAATCAACCGTAAAAGGTATTAATGCATCAGTAAATATTGAAATAGATAAGGATGCAGAGCTTTCACTGGTTATTGATAAAGCAAATGGAGATTATTTAAAATTGAAAGGCGAGGCTCAATTAACTGGCGGCATAGATGCATCAGGGAAGACAAATTTAACTGGTCGATATGAGTTGAATGAAGGAAGCTATGAAATGAATTTTAACGGTATCAAACGAAAATTCAATATTAAAGAAGGCAGTTATATTTTATGGACCGGCGAACCAACTAGTGCAGATATTAATATTACAGCTATTTATAAAACTAATGCTGCGCCTATTGATTTAGTAAACGATCAATTGGGTGACATAACACCTACGTTAAGAAATACATACAAAGAAAAAATTCCTTTTGAAACAGCCCTAAAAATGAATGGAGATCTTATGAAACCCAACATTTCATTTGATATTATTTTACCTGATGGTAACAACAATGTTTCTACTGAAATTATTAATACAACTCAAGCTAAACTAAGTCAATTAAGAGAACAACAAGATGAGTTGAACAAGCAAGTTTTTGCATTGTTATTGTTAAATCGTTTTATTGGGGAGAATCCTTTTACTAGCGAAAACGGTGGTACAACCGTTTCTTCATTAGCTAGAGAAAGCGCTAGCAAAATTTTATCGCAACAACTCAATAACTTGGCAGGAGATTTAATTCAAGGAATCGAATTGAATTTTGATTTAAATACAACTGAAGATTTCACATCAGGACAACGTCAAAACAAAACTGATTTTAGTGTAGGTGTTTCCAAAAAACTACTCAATGACCGACTCAAAATAACCGTAGGAAGTAGTTTTGGTATAGAAGGTTCTCAACAAGCCAATCAAAATGCGAATAATATTGCAGGTGATGTTTCTATTGATTATCAACTTACAAAAGATGGAAGATACAAAGTAAGAGCTTATCGTGTCAATAAATACCAAGTAGCACTTCAAGGTGAAGTTGTAGAAACTGGAGTTGCATTTGTAATCACAATGGATTACAACAAGTTCAGTGAATTGTTCCGAAAAAATGCATCAAAAAAATAATTTCAAATCATAAATAAAGCTGTACTTACAAATCAAAATAGTCTTTATTTTACAAAACGAATCGTAATGAAAGGGAAAGGTATTATAATCTTATTTTTTTTATGTCTGCTATTTCAATCCTGCAGCAACACCCGTTTTTTACCTGAAGGTGAATTGTTGTATACAGGTGCTGATGTTACTATTGAAAAAAATGACAGTACTAAGAAATCAAGAAAAGAACTCAAAAACAATTTAGAAGCACTAGTCAGACCCAAGCCCAATAAATCTATCTTAGGGTTAAAACCAAAATTATACATTTATAACCTTGCTGGAACTCCAAAAAAAGAAAAAGGATTGCGATACTGGCTTAAAAATAAAGTGGGAGAACCGCCTGTATTATATAGCCAAGTTGATTTAGAGTATAACAAAAGTGTCTTGCAAAACTACATTGAAAATAATGGATACTTTAACGGAAAAAGCAAAGCCGATTCAACACGTGTTGATAAAAAAGCTAGCGCTACATACACGGTAACTACAGGAAAACAGTATACAATTAATGAAGTTAAGTTCCCTATAGACTCCTCAAAAATAGGAATTGAAATACGCAATACGCAACGAAGATCCAGATTAAAAAAAGGAGATCCATACAGTTTAGAGGTCATAAAAGAGGAAAGAATTAGGATAGATGCAAGATTAAAAGAAAAAGGTTTTTTTTACTTTAATCCTGACAATATTATTGTTCAAGTAGACTCAACTGTTGCAAAAAATAAAGTAGACCTCATAGTCAAAATCAAATCTGATGCATCAAAACTTGCAACAACACCTTACAAAATAAATAAAATAGTAGTGTTTTCTAATTATACTCTTGATGCTGAAAACAAAGCCCTAAAAATTGATACCATTAAAAAACAAAATGGACTCGCTATTATTGATCCCGAAAATTTATTTAAACCCCGCATTTTTGATAGAGCTTTGTATTTTAAAAAAGAGGATTTATACAACCGTACCAATCATAATTTATCTCTAAACAGACTAGTTAATCTTGGTGTTTTTAAATTTGTAAAAAATCAATTCAAAGTTTCAGATACCATAGGAAATTATCTTGATGCCTATTATTATCTTACTCCATTACCAAGGAAATCTATTCAATTAGAGCTTTTGGGTAAAACCAATTCAGCCAATTATACCGGGACAGAATTAAACCTAAACTGGAGCAATCGCAACACTTTTAGAGGTGCTGAATTGCTAACTATTTCAGCATTTGGTGGTGTTGAAGTACAAGTTTCTGGACAAAATAATGGCTTTAATGTATATCGTTTTGGTACTGAAGCTAATTTAATTTGGCCAAGAATTATCGCTCCTTTTAAATTTAAATCGCCTTCAGGTTTTGTACCAAAAACGAAAGCAACAATAGGCTATGAGTTTCAAAATAGAACAAAACTATATTCTTTGCAAACCTTCAAAGCCTCTTTTGGATACCTTTGGAAAGAAAATGAAAGAAAAGAACACCAACTTAATGTTAGTGAAATAACATACGCAAGTCCTCAGAATGTTACCGAATTGTATTTAGAAAAAATTGCAGAAAATCCATCTTTAAATAAAGTAATCGAAAAACAATTGATTTTTGGTCCTACCTATTCTTATACGTATACCAATACTACTCAAAAACGTAGAAAAAACACCTTTTACTACAAAGGAACTGTTGATTTAGCTGGAAATATTGCAGGATTAGCTACAGGTGCCAATGCAAAAAAAGAAGACCCAATTACCGTATTTGATGTTCCTTTTAGTCAATTTATAAAAATAGAAAATGACTTTAGGCATTATTATAAATTTTCAGAAAATTCCCAATTGGCAACCAGAATCATTGCTGGCGCAGGTATTGCATACGGAAATTCAAGAGAAATGCCTTTTATTAAACAATTCTTCATTGGCGGAACCAATAGTTTACGTGCTTTTAGAGCTCGATCTGTAGGACCAGGAAGTTTTAAAAATGAAAACCAAAATACAAATTCTTTTTTACCCGATCAATCAGGTGACATTAAGCTCGAGTTCAATACAGAATATCGCGCACAAATTTATGGACTCGTAAAGGGAGCTTTATTTATTGATGCAGGAAACATTTGGTTATTACGTGAAAATACAGAAAAACCAGGCGCTAAATTTTCGAATAAATTTATGAGTGAAATGGCCATTGGAGCGGGTGCCGGATTACGCTTCGATTTGTCTTTTTTAGTATTGCGTACGGATCTTGCTTTTCCTTTACGAAAACCAAATTTACCCTCAGAGAACCGTTGGGTTATAGACCAAATCAATTTTGGTAGTGGTCCTTGGAGAAAAGAAAATTTAATTTTCAATCTAGCCATTGGTTATCCATTTTAAAAACAAAAAAAGCATGAATCAACGTGCTTTTTTTGTTAAAAGAAATTCTTATAATTAATCCACAAGAAATAGTGCATTACTAAATAAGAGAATTCCATTTTCCCAAAAACCTCTAAACAAGGGATTATCAATCATGTAAACAACACATCCAGCCCCTTTTGATTCTACTGCAAAACTTACAGTATTATTTAGTTTTTTCTTGATTTTACTACCTACAAATCCGTAACTTTTGTAATCAGTAGGAACATATATTACATTAAATGCATTTTTTAATAATGAATAGCGTTTGTCATCTGTTTTTAAACTAAAATAGCGATCTCCTAGTCCAAAACTTAAAGGATGTGATTGATCTAATTTATTTTCAATGATTGCTCCAGGAATTGCTTTAGAAATAAACCTGCGCTCTGCATTTTGATAATCAAGTGTTCTTTCTAATAAAACATCTTCATCCGCCTCTTTTTCTGCTAACAGTTTTTCTTCTTCTGAAGCAAATGGCGTCAAAGCGTAACCTTCTTTTCCATCAAAAAGGGAAATAGCATTATTCATGGCAATCACTTTTCCGCCATTGTTAATCCATTCTGATATTTTTTTCTGCTGTGCCTCAGTAAAATCATAATAGCCATCTGCTAAAATCAGTGTGTTATATGAAGCTAAATTCAATCTGTTAAAATTATTGGTTTCAACTACGCTTACCGGATAGCCCAGTGTCTCTTGCATATAATACCAAGTGGCTCCAAACTCTGTTGGACTCACCCCTTTTCCAGAAAGTAATACCACTTTTGGAGCTTTTAAAAGACTAAAATTTTCACCACCAACATCTCTAGCATTCGATGAAAAACCCGTTGAAATAGTATTAAAATCAGATTTGTCTTTGATTAAATTAGAAATGGTTTGTTCAAAATTTAATACCTGTGGATTATCTGTTTTCGTCACTACTAACCCTCCTGGGGCAATAGTAACAGTGCCAAAAACGGCTTCTTTTGCAGCTGTTCTAACTTTAATATTATTTTGATGTAAAACAGATAAAACTTGCGCTGAAACTCTGTTATTCCAAGGTATATGAAAAGCATATATATTTTTTGAAACTTCACGAACTGGAGTTTCTACGGATGTCTTAGTTGAAATGGCAACCTCATTTTTTACAGCATAACCTTGAACACCATAAGCGAGTGGCAAAGCCCAAGCCGTTATGTCATAGGATAAACTATCATTTAGTTTTTGATTGGGTTCAAAAAGAATTTGTGCCAAAACCGCTTTAGGTTGATCTACTTTTACAATTAAATCATTAGGTTCTATTGCAAAACTGATTTCCTTCTTTGTGGAATAATTGTAACCTGATGTTTTTGCACTTGCTGCAGCAAAACTAAATTCAATTTTGTTTTTTGAAAGTAAATCAGTCATTTGAATTAATTTTGGATTGCTTTTCATAACATAGGTTTTGTAAGCTCCCTTAACTGTTTTTCTGGAATTGTTCATAAATCCACGAAAACCATTGAGCAATTCTTCTGCTTTGTTAGAAGCCGACTCAACCACTGTTAAAACCGCAGTTGCATGATGCGCTACTCTATCTTTAATGGTCAATATAGATCCATTACTCATTTGTATTGCGCGCCCAGCTCCTATTCCGCCCTGTTCTAGCGTCATACCTACAGCTCCGTTGTACGTAGGATAAGTATCGCCGTAACTTGGGTAAAACAAGTCAAAACGTTCTCCGGTGTTGTACATCCAGTTTTGCGCATCAAATTTTTTAGAAATGTTTTGACCTAAAGTTTGGTGAAAATCCCGCTGATATTTTTCAATAAATTCATGTAAAGGTTCAGCTGACGGAGGAAAAAAATAAGGAGAGTCATACCCCATTTCATGCACATCAGTATGAACTTGAGGCATCCACTGGTGGTACAAAGCAATGCGTTGCTGAGACTCTAGCTGAGTTTGCCAAGCCCAATCTCTATTTAAATCAAAAAGATAATGATTGAATCTTCCGCCTGGCCAATCCTCCATGTGTTCTCTATCGGATAGTTCTGGATGTGTTTTCTTTCCGGAAATTTCTCTTAACCAATTCCCGTATCGAGAATATCCATCTGGATTAATGCACGGATCTAGAATTACAATGGTATTCTCTAACCATTTTTTTGTTGTTGTATTGGAAGGATTTAGCAATTCATAAGCAACAGTCATCGCACTTTCTGTTCCAGCAAATTCATTGCCATGAACATTAAAACTCAACCAGACAATTACTTTATCACCTACAGTTTGATTTTTCTTTGGCGAAAGCCCAATTGATGCCAGATTATTTGTCCTGATTTCTTCAAGATTTGCCAAGTTTTCTGGGGTTGAAATATAGTAAACATTTAAATCTCTTTGCTCAGCCGTTACTCCGTATTTATGTTTTACAATGGCAGAAGAATTATCAATAAGCTGTTTGAAATAGTTTTCAACTTGATGGTAATGCGAAATTTGCTTGCCATAGTTAGGTGAAAATTGCTCAGGAGATTGAATTTGAGCATACGCTTGCAGCACCATTGCTGCGCTGAACAAAACTGAAAAAACGATTTTTTTCATAGAGTTAAAATTAGTTATGCTCCAAATTTAACTATAAAATTAGTTTTCTACAAGGCACCGTTAACTACGAAAATGAAAAAATTGAAAGTACATATTGCTCCAAAAGATATCAAAATTTAGGAAGTTTCAATTTTAATAAAAATGAATAAAAATGACATTCTCATTGTTAAAAAAGCACTTTTAGGAGTTCAAAAATTCGTTTCGTTGCAACATTCTATTATATTTGCAGTAAACAAAATTAAATCTAGATGGAAGAATGTATCTCTGTTTTTGACATGCTAAAGATTGGTGTTGGTCCTTCAAGTTCTCATACATTAGGGCCTTGGAGAGCAGCTGAACGCTTTTTAGAAGAACTAAGAACTGAAAATTTACTCTCAGCTGTGACTCGTGTACAAATAGATTTATACGGTTCACTTTCCTTAACAGGAAGAGGCCATGCAACAGATCTAGCAGTCATGCTAGGATTAAGTGGCCAAGATCCAGAATACATTCCCGTTGAGAATATCGATAGCATCATTAAATCAATCGAAAATAAAAACGAAATCAATTTAGGGAACGAAAAAAACATTCCTTTCTATTTTTTACAAGACATTGTTTTCAATAAAAACTTCCTTCCCTTTCATGCAAATGGATTGACTTTTACAGCATTTCTTACTAACGATTCAAACTACACAGCTACATTTTATTCCATAGGTGGTGGTTTTGTTGTAAAAGAAGAACGTACCAATGCTAAAAAGAAAACACAGGTAAAATGTGCTTTTCCCTATCCGATTGATAAGGCATCTGAATTGCTAGAAATTTGTACCAAAGAAAAAAAATCAATCTCAGAAATAGTATTTGAGAATGAGAAATCAATGCGCACTGAGGAGATAATTGATCATGAACTCATGCGTATTTGGAAAACCATGCTAGAATGCATGTACATCGGTTGCCACTCTGAAGGGATTCTGCCAGGCGGACTCAATGTACGTAGACGCGCCTTTGATATGCATCAAAATTTAATTGGATTAGCAAATTATGATTCGCCACAATCTTGGTTGGAAGAAATCAGAAAAACGGAGGTGAAATTTCGTCAAATTCTAAAATGGGTATCGTGTTTTGCACTGGCCGTTAACGAAGTTAATGCAGCTTTAGGTCGCGTAGTGACTGCCCCTACAAATGGAAGTGCTGGAGTAATTCCAGCAGTTTTAATGTACTATTTAGTAATAGAAAATCATAACGCAGGCAACACAGAAATCAAACAATTCTTGATGGTGGCCGGCGAAATAGGTAGTATTTTCAAGAAAGGCTCCACAATATCAGCTGCTATGGGTGGCTGTCAAGCAGAAATTGGAGTGTCATCAGCCATGGCAGCAGCGGCACTTTGTGAAGCTATGGGTGGTACTCCTGAGCAAGTACTTATGGCTGCCGAAATTGCAATGGAACATCACTTAGGTTTAACTTGTGACCCAATAGGAGGCTTGGTTCAAATTCCGTGTATTGAACGCAATACTATGGGAGCCATCAAAGCCATTAATGCTGCTGAGCTTGCACTTGAAACTGATCCTAAGAATGCAAAAGTGCCATTGGATAAAGTAGTTGACACAATGTGGCAAACTGCCAAAGACATGAATAATAAATACAAAGAAACATCTGAAGGTGGACTTGCCATTGCAGTAAACATGGCTGATTGTTAACCTTGAAATAAATATTTAAGCTATAATAATAAACTCATAAACAAAATCTAAATGAAATTAGCTTCAATTGACAATAAGACCAGAGATGGACAATTAGTTGTTGTAAATAAAGATTTAACAAAAGCAGTTATAGTACCCGAAATTGCAGCAACAATGCAATTCGCAATTGATAACTGGAAAGAAACAGAAACTAAATTAGAAAGTGTTTATAATGACTTAAACTCTGATAAGTTGCCTAATGCGTTTCACTTTTCTTCTGTTAGAGTTTTAGCGCCAATTCCTCGAGCGTATCATTGGGCTGACGGGAGTGCTTATGTAACTCACGTAGAACTAGTGCGAAAGGCTAGAAATTCTGAATTACCCGAATCTTTTTGGACAGATCCTTTAATGTATATGGGAGCTTCTGACGCATTTATTGGAGCGAATGATGACATTGAAATCGAAAATGAAGATTGGGGTATTGACTTTGAATCTGAAGTAGCTGTTATTACAGATGATGTTCCAGCAGGAACTAATTCAGAAGATGCTTTAAAACATATTAAGTTAATCACCATTATTAACGATGTGTCTTTACGTAATTTAATACCAAATGAGCTTTCCAAACAATTTGGATTCTATCAATCTAAACCTTGGACATCATTTGCACCTGTGGTTGTAACTCCAAATGAACTTGCTGATAGCTGGAAAAATGGAAAACTTCATTTGCCACTACATTCAACCTTAAACGGAAATCTTATTGGTTCTCCTAATGCTGGGATTGATATGACTTTTGACTTTGGCCAATTAGTTGCACATGCTTCTAAAACTCGTTCATTAATGGCTGGAACAATTATTGGCTCAGGAACAGTTGCAAATCAAGGAAGTCTCGATGGTTCAAGCTGTCTAGCAGAGGTTAGATGTTTAGAAATAATAAAAGATGGAAAAGCCTCTACTCCATTTATGAGTTTTGGGGACAGAATAGAAATTGAAATGAAAGATAATGATGGTAAGTCAATTTTTGGTAAAATAAATCAAATCATAAAAGAATATAAAAAATAACTGTTGTAAAAAGGCATTTGGCAAGTTTGGGTTTTAGATATAATTTAAAGATGATTTTGTTCTTTTCAAAGTTTCGTATTTAATTTTTAAAAAAAAGTTATCATAATTCCAAACTTGCCAAGCGCCGAAACAGTGCGTTACTTTTTGTGATGATTTTAATTATACTTTCTCTTACATTAATCCCTAGCAAAATCATGAAAATCAATTGGATAATACTTATTGGATTAGCTATAGGGATTCTAGTTTTAATATGTTTTTTGATAAGAAAAAACAATAAAGACAAAGAAGACTATACGGATTTCTTAAACCAAGATTTTAAAAAACAAGAAGAACAAGAATCTGACTTAAACGATGAAAATTACTAAATATTCCCTTTTTAGACAGCAATTTTAATTGATACTACTTTCTATTTGAGTATTATTCGACGAAAAAAATTCTCAAAAACATGCATTATTTTCGGCGAGTATCAATTAAATGAATGATTCTCCAATTTGAATTTTCTGCAAACTGATCTTTAAACAAGGTGAATGAATTAACTCCTTTGTGACTCAGTTTACCGTTGACATAAAATTCATAAGGCGTCCAGACGTGCGCTAAACTTCCTTCTATTTGAACTTCATATCTCAATATTTTTTCAAGAAATACTGTTCCTTTTGGAATACTAGCTATTGATTTAAAAAACGTATCTGGATCACTATTTTCTAATTTAGCACTTCCTTCTTTTTCTGAAATGGTTTGTAAAATCATTTTTTTATCACAAAGAGATTTTAACGTCATCGTATCTTTGGCATGAAAAGCCATGAAAAATTTTTCAATTGCATTTTGCGCTTCATTATTTTGTGCTTGAATACAGTTACTTACAACTAGAAAAAATAATACAATAATAGTTCTCATAGCAGATGATTTACGAGTTTTTGAATAGAAAAACTTTAGTTAGACATTAAAGAATAAAAATATTCATTTTAGTACCTTTACAAACTTAAATATAAAATTATGTCTGTAGCTAAAAAAGATTATAAAAGAATTACAACTAAATCGTTGATTGAAATGAAAGCCAATGGCGAAAAAATTTCAATGCTAACAGCTTATGATTTTACAATGGCAAAAATTGTAGATACAGCAGGAATTGATGTGATTCTTGTAGGTGATTCGGCATCAAATGTAATGGCGGGTCATGAAACTACATTGCCAATTACACTTGACCAAATGATTTATCATGCTTCATCTGTAGTGCGCGCCATAGAAAGAGCACTTGTTGTGGTTGATTTACCTTTTGGAAGTTATCAATCAGACCCAAAAGAAGCCTTACGATCTGCTATTAGAATTATGAAAGAAAGCGGTGGTCATGCCGTAAAACTTGAAGGCGGTAAAGAAATAAAAGACTCTATAAAAAAAATATTGAATGCGGGAATTCCGGTTATGGGACATTTAGGTCTTACGCCGCAATCCATTTATAAATTTGGTACATATACCGTTCGAGCCAAAGAAGAAGAAGAAGCAGACAAACTAATAGAAGATGCTCAATTACTTGAAAAATTAGGCTGTTTTGCATTAGTTCTTGAAAAAATACCAGCTCATTTAGCCGAAAAAGTAGCGCAAAGTATTTCTATTCCTGTAATAGGGATTGGTGCTGGTGGTGGTGTAGATGGCCAAGTACTTGTAATTCATGACATGCTAGGGATGAATAACGAATTTAGTCCACGTTTTTTAAGACGCTATATGGATTTATACAAAGAAATGACAGCTGCTATCGGGCAATATGTTGCTGATGTAAAGTCAAGTGATTTCCCTAATGCAAACGAACAATATTAAGTAGAGACCACATAGATTATCAGACTATTTAGATTGTTAGAATAAAAAAATGAAATGCATCGATTTAAAGATTTAGAAATTTGGAAAAAAAGTAGATTTTTTTGTTCAAAAATTTACACAGTGACTTCGTCTTTTCCTAACGAAGAAAAATTTGGACTAACAAATCAATTAAGAAGAGCTACTGTTTCTATTCCTTCAAATATAGCCGAAGGATCGTCTAGGCAATCAAATAAGGACTTTGCACGATTTTTAGAAATTGCCATCGGTTCAGCATATGAAATTGAAACACAAATTCTTATTTCATCCGATTTGGGTTTCATCACTCCGCAAGATTTAATAGAATTAACAAATATGTTAGAGGAAATTATTAAGATGACTTCAAGGTTTAGAGCAACTTTATTATAGTCTTTCTTAATTTTTATTGTTTTTAGACGGTAAAAATTGTTTAGAATCTAAACATCTAACAAAGTCTAACCTGTCTAAAAATCTAATAATCTAACAATCTAAAAAATCCAAATGAAAATAGTTTCTGATAAAAATAACTTACAAATTCTACACGAAGACAACCATTTAATTGTGGTAAACAAACGTGTGGGTGATATTGTGCAAGGCGATAAAACGGGTGACAAACCATTATCTGATGTGGTTAAAGAATACATCAAAGAGAAATACAACAAACCAGGAGAAGTTTTTCTAGGAGTGGTACATAGGCTTGACAGACCTACAACAGGAATTGTAGTTTTTGCAAGAACCAGCAAAGCGTTGACTAGAATGAATGAGTTGTTTAGCAATCGCGAGACTCAAAAAACCTATTGGTGTGTGGTAAAAAACAAACCCTTACATGATACGGATAAACTCGTGCACTATCTTAAAAGAAACGAAAAAAATAACAGCTCAAAAGCACATTTAAAAGAAGTTCCTGACAGCAAATTAGCTAGTTTAGATTATAAAATCATCAAGGAACTCAATAATTATTATGCGTTAGAAATAAATCTTCATACAGGTAGACACCACCAAATTAGAGCCCAACTCGCTGCCATAAATACGCCCATAAAAGGAGATTTAAAATATGGTTTTGACAGAAGCAATCCAGACGGTGGAATTCATTTGCACGCCCGAAAGTTAATGTTTACCCACCCCGTTTCTAAAGAAGTAACCACTATTATTGCTCCCACACCAAATGATGTAATCTGGAATGCCATTTAATGAGCACTTCATGAAATTTAAAGCGTAACAAATTTGATACTTATGCTACTAACACCAAGAGAAGAATTTGTAAATTTCTATGGTAAAGACCTCTTGCGATATTTTGTTTCTAAAATAATACTGTAATATTTAAAATCTAAATTGTGAATCAAATTGATATAAGTACTCGTAAAGAATCTTTGAAAAAATTATTGCAAGTCATCATAAACCATGAAGAGGCAATAATAAAAGCTTTGTATGATGATTTTAAAAAACCAGCTTTTGAGGCCGTTTTAACAGAAACAAATTACGTTATCAGCGACTTAAAAGAAACTATTAAAAATATTGATTCTTGGGCTAAGCCAAAAAAAGTTAGATCCTCATTACTAAATTTTCCTTCATCAGATTATATATATAGCGAACCTTATGGACATGTTTTGATTTTGGCTCCGTGGAATTATCCTTTTCAACTCGCATTGTGTCCTCTTGTAGCCGCTGTAGCCGCCGGAAATAAAGTAACACTAAAACCCTCTGAGCTTACTCCTAATACTTCACACATCATTTCAAAAATTATTAGTGAAACTTTTGCCGCAAAAGATGTCGTTGTCATAACAGGTGACGCCACCGTGTCAACACAATTATTGAGCAAACGTTGGGATTATATCTTTTTTACAGGAAGCGTTGCAGTGGGAAAAATCATAGCACAAGCCGCAGCCGTTCATCTTACGCCGGTTACCTTAGAATTAGGAGGGAAAAGTCCTTGTATTGTAGATGAAACGGCTGATTTACAACTTAGCGCACGCCGAATTGTATGGGGAAAAATCATCAATGCTGGACAAACCTGTGTAGCACCTGATTATATTTTGGTTCACCAAAAAATAAAAAAAGAATTCACAACTTATTTGATTCAAGAAATTGAAAAAGCACTAGGTACAAATCCTGAGCAATCACCAGACTTTGCTCGAATTGTAAATTTGAAAAACTGGCAGCGTTTAAACGATTTATTAAATAACGAAACCATTTTATTCGGAGGACAAACAAATAAAGACACCTTATACATTGCCCCTACTTTACTAGACGAACCTAAAAGTACAAGTCCCGTAATGAATGAGGAAATTTTTGGTCCAATATTACCTATCCTATCTTACCAAACTACTTCAGATTTGGAAAGAGTAATAAAAAGTTATGAAAAGCCTCTAGCTCTTTACATTTTTAGTACTAATAAATCATTCACTGATGAAATACTTAAAAAATATTCATTTGGTGGAGGTTGTGTCAATGACACCGTTGTACATCTCGTAAACAATAGATTGCCATTTGGTGGTGTAGGACATTCAGGAATGGGTGCCTATCACGGTAAATTAAGTTTTGATATTTTTTCGCATAAAAAAGCAATTGTAAAACGAGGAACATGGCTTGACTTACCTTTGCGCTATGCTCCTTACAATGAAAAACTAAAAACGATTCGGAAATTTTTAAAACTGATGTAAAATTTTTAAACTTTAAACTAATTAATAACCAATAACCTATTTTAAAATGAATGCACCTGTTAAAAAACGTATAGACGAAATTAAATCACAAGGCTACAACATTGATTTTGGCGATGTATTTAATCAAACTATAGAAAACTATAAAAAAATTGCTATGTATGGCGGTCTAGTACTCTTTATGTTTTTTGTTGTTTTTATATTGGGGCTTGCTGGAATTTTCGCAGTAATTTTTGGAACCGATGAAGCATTAACTATTTTAAAAGCAGAAGATTTCAGGCCTGAAAATTTAGACCTTTATGGCTATTTGATTGTATTACTTATAAGTATTGCCATAGGTACATTAGTAAGTCCTTTTATTGCTGGATTATTTAAAATGGCTCATAACGCAGATAAAGATGAAGAATTTCATGTATCAACCATGTTTCATTATTACAAATCTCCGTATGTTCAGGAAATTATTATTGCTTCATTTTTAATTGGTGTAGTAGATAGTTTCATTCGTGGAGTAATAAACTATGCAGAAATACCTCTTTTAGGTGCCGTACTCTCAACTATTTTATCATTATTCACTTTTTTATCTATTCCTTTAATAATTTTTGGAAATTTAAAAGCGTTGAAAGCCATAGAAACTAGTATCGTTATTGTTGCTAAACAGCCATTTATATTATTTGCTCTCTTAATTATAGGTATTATAGTAGTTTGCTTAGGTATTTTTGCATGTTGCATTGGAATCCTTTTTACTTTTCCGTTTATATATTCCATGAGCTACATCATTTACAAATACATTATTGGTTTTCCTGAAAATAAAGAAGAGGTAGTACCTACAAATTTTGAATCTCTGTAATAAAAAATAAAGCCAAAATTGATTTTGAAATCAATTTTGGCTTATTCAAATAAAAGTAGTAATTTGTTGTTTTTTATTTAATAAAATAACTAACTCAATTTAAGAAAATTTGAATCATTACTGCGGATACTTACCCACAATCCCATTAAGCTACCTTTCAACAAGTTGGTTTACAACAACTATTTCAAGTAAATTAATGATGCTTTTTGATAAATTAGCAGTAGATAATAATTTATTTCGGGTAATTAATCCATTTATCTTTTTATTGTTTTTTTTGCTAATTTTTAAATTCTCAAAAATTAGAACTTTATTGTATCCGGGATATATTAAAAATTACCCTCTTAAGGATTCAAAGAGTGAAGAATACCAACTGTATTTTTTATTTTTGGGTTTAGTTATACCCGTTTTAGAAATTGTATTCGAAATATTTAAAGTAAGAACAAAAAGTCTTTTAATACCTAACTTAATATTAGGAAGCCTTTTATTTTTGATTTATTTCCTAAGTCTTAAATCAAAATATATTTATCATTACATCCAAAAGATTTTTAGAGTTGCATTCCTAATCTCGTTTGTTGTTATTTCACGAAATTTAATACTATTTCCAAATGATAAAATTCCCTTTGTCGCATACATAATTACATTCTTTTTCTCCTATTCTATTATAAAATCTCAAAAATGGTATTGGATTTTTATTAGTTTAAATTTTATCTATATATCTACTCTTTTATTATTTGAAATCATCCCTTTTGACTCAGCTGTTCTACTCTTTAATTATTGCATTATAGTTGTT
>NZ_QKNZ01000022.1:0-38364 GCF_014156605.1 Flavobacterium sp. SOK18b | reverse complement strand
ACATACTACAGTATTATTAACAATAAAAAGCATTTATTTTACATTTTTTTAACATAAAATATACATCGTATTGTTTTTTTGTTAATTTCGTCTCCAGTTTAAATCATTTTTTTAAACAACTAACTAAAACCCAAAATCAATGAAAACAAAATTACTAGGTAAAATTGTGCTCTTTGCATCCGTTTCCTTATTAACAATCGAGGGATACGCACAAGATGCCTCAAAATTCGTGAAACAAAAAACTACAGATGAAAAAGGAAAGCCATCGCTAATTGTTTTTAATAAACAATCCACCTACAAAACATCAGATGCAGAAAAGGTATTCACAGAACAATTAGGTCTAAAAAGCAACTCTAATTTTCATAAAACAAGGTCTGAAACTGATAAATTAGGATATTCACACGAAAAATTTCAATTATACCATCAAGGTATAAAAGTGGAGTTCTCTACGTATACCTTGCACTCTAAAGAAGGAAAATTAGAATCCATGAGTGGTGATTTTTATTCCCCAGAAAAAACCAACACTAAAGCGGCTTTAAGCAACCAACAAGCTTTTGAAAAAGCACTACAAAAAATAGGAGCTAAAAAATATCTTTGGGAATCACCAGAAGATGCTAAAATGATGAGCTACGAAAAACCTACTGGAGAATTAGTTTTTCTTCCAGCGGGAGTAAGTTTACAATCAAAACAAAAGGACAACAACTTGAGGCTGGCTTACAAATTTGACATGTATGCTTCATTCCCTGTAAGTCGTGGGGATGTTTACATTGATGCCGTTACAGGAGAAGTTTTGCTTTATAATGCTACCATCAAACATTTAGGAGAATATAGTCATGGTCGTCAAACTAATTCTACTGAAAGAGCAACTGCAAAAACTACCTCTAGTGCGGCTGTAATTGCAAATGCTGCAACACGATATAGCGGTACTCAATCTATTCAGACAGCTTTGAGCGGTTCATCTTATATATTATCTGATGCTACCCGAGGTTTAGGTGTACAAACTTATAACTCAGCTAGAACAGCCACTTATCCTACCACTAATTTTACCGATGCAGATAACAACTGGACTGCAGCAGAATTTAACAATACCAACAAGGATAACGGAGCTCTAGATGCCCATTGGGGAGCCGAGAAAACATACGATTATTTTTCAACGAAACATGGACGTAATAGTTATGATAATGCAGGAGCAAAAATAAAAAGTTATGTTCACTACAACCTAATTGCAGCTGGATATCCTGACAACAACAATGCTTTTTGGAACGGTTCAGTGATGACTTATGGCGATGGAAGTGGTACTGGCGGATTTGATGTATTAACAGCATTAGACGTCGCAGGTCACGAAATAGGTCACGCTGTTTGTAGCAACACAGCTAACTTAACGTATCAAAACGAGTCTGGAGCAATGAATGAAGGATTCTCAGATATCTGGGGAGCTTGTATTGAGTTTTCAGCAGCACCAACAAAATCAACATGGCTTATAGGAGAAGATATTGAAAGAAGAACTGGTCATTTATCCCTTCGTTCAATGAGTAATCCAAATACTGAAGGCCAACCAGACACCTATAAAGGAACTTACTGGTATGCAGGAACCGCAGATTCAGGCGGAGTACATACCAACAGTGGAGTTTTAAATCACTGGTTTTATATTTTATCTATCGGAAAATCCGGTACAAATGACATTGGAAGTGTTTTCAATGTAACGGGAATTACAATTGCAAAAGCAGAAAAAATAGCATACCGTTTAGAAAGCGTTTACTTATCTGCAAATTCAAATTATGCTAATGCAAGAACATACGGAATTCAATCTGCAGTAGATTTATACGGAGCAGGTTCACCAGAAGTAATAGCAACAACAAATGCATTTTACGCTGTAGGAATTGGAGCTGCTTATGCTGGCACAGCTGATACTGTTGCACCATCTACACCGGCAAGCTTAGCAGCTTCTGGAACAACTGCAACCTCAACCAACTTGACTTGGACTGCCTCAACGGACAATGTTGCGGTTACTGGCTATAATGTGTACCAAGGAACAACCTTGCTAACTACTGTTACAGGAACATCCTATACTGTTTCAGGATTAACAGCAGCTACTGCTTATACTTTCACCGTAAAAGCTAAAGATGCCGCAGGAAATCTATCAGCTGCTAGTAATGCAGTAAACGTTACTACAACTGGAACTGCTGTAACTTACTGTGTTTCTAAAGGAAGTAATGCAACTTCAGAATACATTGATTATGTTGCATTAGGAGGAATTACCAATACATCTGGTGCAAATGCAGGATACGGAAACTTTACAGCTTTGACAGGAAATGTACCTTACGGATCAAATACAATCACTTTTAGTGCAGGTTTCAGTGGATCTGCTTACACTGAATATTGGAAAATCTGGATTGATTATAACAAAAATGGTGTTTTTGAAACCACAGAACAAGTTGTTTCTGGATCTTCGTCAAGTAGTACAAACCTAACTGGTACCTTTACGGTTCCTACAACAGCGTTATCTGGACCTACCCGCATGAGAGTTTCCATGAAATACAACGCAGCACAAACAGCTTGCGAAACTTTTTCATATGGTGAAGTAGAAGACTACACAGTAAACATTGGTGGAGCTGCAATAGCAGGGTTTACTACAAGTATTGCAGATGGTCTAGGAAATGAAAACAATATTTTTGATTACACTATATCTCCAAACCCGTCTTCAGAATTTTTAAATGTTAGAATGGTAGATAATCGAAACGCTAATTACACCATTTATAATTTATTAGGAAAACAAGTAGAAATAGGGAAAGTTTCTGAAAATGCAATTAATGTAAGTAAACTAGCTTCTGGGGTTTACCTTTTAGAAGTAAATGACGGTCAAAAAACAATGACCAAAAAATTCATTAAGGAATAAATTATCTCATACATTGATCAAAAAAGGGGTTGTCTATTGTAGACAACCCCTTTTTAATTTTTATTTCTACCAGAATCTACATTATAAAAAGATAATCCTTAAACACTATCAAGTATTCTCTAAAGAACAAATCATTTTGTGATAAGCTCAAAAGAAATCTCCTTACTAATAATACTAGTATCACAAACCTATCGCTACAGCACTAAACACAGTTTGAGACTAAATGAAGGCCATTATGCTGATTTTACCAAATCTTATAAATACAAACCAATTTTTCCATTAAGCTAAATGCCCAAATTACTTGAAGCATTTGTTACACCAGTTATTATTTTATTCCAAATTGCTTCCATAGTTTAGGAAATTTACTTTTTAATTCATTTTCATTTTCTTCCCATTCTTCCCCGGAAATTTCAAAATTTTCTTGAATCCCTTCAGGTATATCTCTACCAGTCTTTTTTTTGTAAGCATCAGTAGGAACATAACTCAAACCCTCCCAGTCCCCATTATTAGTTTCTTTTAGAATAGATAAAGTCTCAATGTCATTTATTGCACTATTATAAATAGTTTTTCCTTGTCCAATTAGCCAACCTCTAAAATCAGAAAAACTGTCATCTGAACAACCGCCATTTATTATGTATGCAGCAGCCCAAAAATCCCAACTATAAATTTCTCCTCTTAATGTTCTAAACTTATTGTCAAATTCTAAAATTTCAATTCCACTAAGCTTTAGCAACTCTTTTTCGAGTTCATTTTGTTGTTTTTCATAATCTCCATTACTTTTTGATTTGGAAACTTCAATTATTTGCCAAAATCTATCTGTTTCCATTATTTGTTTTGGATCTTTAATGGATCCGCTAACTTCAATAAAGTTATTTTGATAATTAAAAAACTCTTTAAAACTTTTATCAAAACCAAAATGATAAATTGCGATTGAATAAACAATAATCATAATTATTAACGGAATTTTATTCAAGAATGGAGCTTCTAAAGTTCCAAAACCAACTAATGCTCCTAAAAGAGCTAACGTAAATAAAATTAACGAAACAATTTTAGCCCAATTCTTTCCTTTGTAAACCATTACTAAAAGCCCAATAGTTAATAAAAATCTTACTATTTGTTGGATTAGCTTTTTTGTCTCAATTTCTGGTCTGAGTGCATGATAAAAATATATTGTGTGAATTGAAACAAGAAGTATACTTATTGAAATTAGTATTGTTTTCTTTTTTCCAAGTTTAGTTAATTCGTTCATTTTATAATATTGTGCAGTTATTTGATATATTGTAGCTAACTAGTTAACTGTCTTAAAAACATCCTAAAACCTAAATTGGGAAAATTGTTCAAGCACTATTTATACAATCCTATTTAGGGTCAAAAAAGAGTATTAAAGACTATATTTTAAATCTTAGAACAACATGTATGCAATATATTTTAGTACGTAGATGAAACTACTGTTAAAAAAACCAGCTCGCCACAAAAATAGCAGTAATTACACATATAACGTCTACCAGCAACATCGTTCCTAAAGCGTAACGCGTATTTTTAATATTCACCGATCCAAAATAAACCGCAATTACATAAAAAGTACTTTCGGCGCTGCATTGAAAAATACTGCTCAAGCGAGCCGTTAAGGAATCAGGACCAAAAGTATTCATAGAATCAATCAAAAACCCTCTAGAACCCGCAGAGCTAAACGGACGCAATAATGCAACTGGCAACGCATCTGTGATTTCTTTGCTTACGCCCATGTTAGAGAAAATAAAAGCAATCCAGTTGCTAATTATTTCAAATAAGCCACTGTTTCTAAACAAGGAAATGGCTACGAGCATACCTAACACATAAGGAAATATGGTAACTCCTGTTTTAACACCATTATTAGCACCTACCACAAAGGCATCAAATACCGTAGTACTTGCATCGGTAAATTTCTTTTCGTTTATGAAAGAAAAAATCAAAGTAAAAGCGATAATAGCTATCAATATCAAAGCAGAAAGATTAGAAGTAAAGTAATTTTTACCAATTAAATCTAACTGGTTCACGTACATCAACAAACCTATTATAGCTGCAATTAACGTAATTAAAACCAGTACTAAAGAAGCACTCTTGAAATTGATTTTTTGCTTAACTCCAACAATCAAAAAAGCAGCAATCGTACCTATGAATGATGTAATAATGCAAGGCAACATCACATCGGCTGGATTGCTTGCATTTGCAGCAGCACGGTAGCCAATGATTGAAGTAGCTATCAAAGTAAGTCCTGAGGCATGCAAGCACATGAACATGATTTGCGCATCACTGGCTTTGTCCTTTTCAGGATTTATTTCTTGTAAACTTTCCATGGCTTTAAGGCCAAAGGGCGTTGCAGCCGAATCTAAGCCAAGAAAATTAGCTGCAAAATTCAAAGTCATATAGGATATCGAAGGATGGTTTTTAGGAATACTCGGAAATACTTTTACAAAAACAGGACTTAAGGCTTTGGCTAATTTCCCTGAAGCGCCTGAAATTATTAACAGCTCCATCAACCCACAAAAGAAAGCCAAATAAGCCATCAACGGCAATACTAAATCGAGTAAAGTACTTTTACAGGTAGGTAACAACCCATCTGATTTTTGTACCCCGCTATATATTTTTACAGTCTTATTTTTAAAAACATATGTAGTATCGGCATTAAGCGTATCTCTATTGACAATCATGGTTTGCTCTGGAGCAAGTTGTATACTGTCTTTTATAAATGGTGGTAATTTTTCTAAAAATTGCTCAGAAACTAAAATAGGATCGTCTTTCTTTCCGTTCAAAACGTGGTCAATGGTATAATTGTCTCCAGAAAACAAACTAAACACCACAAAAACAATAGATGAAATAAAAATAACTAGCCAAAATCTACTCAATACCATAACTTATAATTTTTGTAAATGTAATAAATCAATATTCAATGACAATTGCAAAAATCAATTTCAAGATTGAACGCTAAAATCACGGTCCACTTACTTTGCCATTGAATTTTGATATTGCTATTCAAATTTACACATGAATAATCTCGTCTTCAATCAACAACTCTTCTCTACGCAAACGCAAAAATATTTGTGCTACAGCAATCGTATCTCGCTCGCAATAGGTTACAATACGATCAATGTCCTTTTCTACATAAAATACATGACCCACTTGACTGCCATCGATATCGCCTTTTGAAGAAGGAATGCCGAGTACTTTACACATTAATTTCAAAGAAGTAAAATGTTTGTAATCGCCAAATTTCCATAATTCTAAAGTATCCAAATGCGGAATTTCCCAAGGTTTTTTTCCAAATAAATTCAGCTTGTCTGGAATTGCAATATTGTTGATAATCATTCGCCTAGCCAAAAAGGGAATATCAAATTCTTTGGCGTTGTGTCCGCACAAAACATGCTGCGGTTGATTGAAGTGATTGTTGAGTAAATTATTAAAGTCGGAAAGTATTTTTTTCTCCTCGCCAAAGAAACTGGTTACACGAAAATTACGAATGTCACCTTTGATGGTAAAATAACCTACCGAAATACACACAATTTTACCAAACTCGGCCCAAATACCTGCGCGATCATAAAAATCTTCGGGAGAAAACTCCTCTTTGCGTTGGTATTGGGTTTTGTGTTCCCAAAGCGATTGCATTTCCGGATCTAAAGCATCGTAATTTTCAGATTCTGGAACGGTTTCTATATCGAGAAACAGAATATTGTTGAGATTTATTTTTTCGATCATTTTTTATGGCACACAGATGACGCAGATTTAAAAGATTTGCACGGATATTCCTAAACGAATATAAAAAAAATATTCATAACCAACTAAAATAAACTATGTTGCGGAGAAGGATTTTCATGCTCTAACAACCATTTTTTGCGCCATAATCCTCCTGCATAGCCCGTTAATGAACCATCACTACCAATTACTCTGTGACAAGGAACCACAATCCACAACGGATTTTTCCCATTGGCAGAAGCCACAGCACGAATAGCTTTTGGATCACCAAGAAATTTGGATTGTTCTAGATACGTTCTTGTTTTCCCGTACGGAATATCGAGCAATGCGTTCCACACTTTTTGTTGAAAATCAGTTCCCTTGGGATTGAGTTTAAAGGTAAAATCAATTCTTTTCGAATTGAAATAGTCTTGAAGTTGCAGCACTGCATCTTGTAAAAAAACGGGGATTTCAGTGGATACTTCACCCTCTTCTAACACTCTTATTTCAGAAACACCATTTACATCACCGGTAATGGCAGCAATTCCTAACGGTGTTTTAATGTAAACTGTTTCCATTTTTTAAAGGTAAAAAAATAATCTATGTAGACTACATACGGTCATAAAAAAACCATTCGTACTTGCGAATGGTCTTTGTTTTTTAGCCCTGATAGAAGCGGCATCCTCTTGTGGTAGCGCTAGCGAACACAAGAGATATAGCGGATAGCAGGATATAGCTCCTAAAAAACTTTATTTTACATGAGAATATACGTAAGCTTCTAGCGCTTTCAATTCCTCGTCAGACATGGCTTTTGTGAGTGCAAAATTAGCTTTCATCACCTCGTATTGACTTGGGTCTACAATTGGTTCGTCTTCGCCTTTTAAAAAGGTGACCATATCAGCATTTTTACTTTTATAAATACCTGCAATGTCTTGTAAGCTGGGACCGATTACCTTTTTGTCAACTTGGTGACAGGCGATGCAATTTCCCTTTCCTTCAAAAATTTCTTTTCCTAATTCTACTGGAGTTTGAGCAACTTCTTCAGTAGTTGTTGGGTACAAGGATTCTTTTTTGGTTTCTTCTTTTTTACAAGATAGAAAGCAACATACGGCTACTAAGCAAAGGATCTTTTTCATTATTTTTTGTTTAAAAGTATTGCGGCTTCTTTGGCAAAATAAGTCGAAATTAAACTGGCTCCTGCACGTTTGATGCACATTAACTGCTCCATCATGGTTTGGTCGTGATCCAACCAACCTCTTTCGGAAGCGGCTTTGATCATGGCATATTCGCCAGAAACATGATATACCGTTACAGGCACATGAACTGCATTTTTTACTTCCCGAACGATATCTAAGTATGCAATCCCGGGTTTTACCATGACCATATCAGCGCCTTCTTCAACATCCCAAAGTGCTTCTTTGATGGCTTCAAGACGATTGGCATAATCCATTTGGTAGGTTTTTTTATCTTTTGGCACCACTACATCTGCTTCTTTTGGAGCAGAGTCTAAAGCATCCCGAAAAGGTCCGTAAAATGCAGAAGCATATTTGGCAGAATAGCTCATGATTCCCACATTGTGAAATCCTGCAGCATCTAAACCTTGGCGTAAGCGTAGAACACGTCCGTCCATCATATCGCTTGGCGCTACAAAATCGGCACCTGCTTGTGCGTGAGAAACAGCCATTTTTACCAAAGCGTCATTGGTAGAATCATTTTCGACATCACCATTTGCTATGATTCCGTCATGACCATAAATAGAATACGGATCCAAAGCCACATCAGGCATGACTATCATTTCTGGACAAGCGGTTTTGATAGCACGAATGGCGTTTTGCATAAGTCCGTTTGGGTTCCAGGCTTCAGTACCGGCGTTGTCTTTTAGATTTTCATCGACTTTTACGTAGATGTTTACTGCTCGAATTCCTAAATCGAATAATTCTT
Source organism: Flavobacterium sp. SOK18b (assembly GCF_014156605.1). Classification (NCBI taxonomy): domain Bacteria; kingdom Pseudomonadati; phylum Bacteroidota; class Flavobacteriia; order Flavobacteriales; family Flavobacteriaceae; genus Flavobacterium; species Flavobacterium sp. SOK18b. The sequence goes on along the minus strand of NZ_QKNZ01000022.1, from coordinate 29,819 downwards.
GCACTTCCTTTACCGTCAAATCAATAGAACGGCGAAAAATTCCTGGCATAGATGGAATTTCTACTTGTACATTTTCGCCTTCGGCAATAAACATTGGAAACATAAAATCACTTGGACTTAACGTTGTTTCTCTAACTAAGGAACGAATGGATTCGTTGACTCTTAAACGACGACCTCTTTGTAATGGGAACATATTTTTAGTTTTTCAAGCTCCAGAGGAGCGTAATGTTTATAGTAATTTGTTTTATCGTGATGTATTTAAGCCCCATAAGGGCGACATATTTATCTCTAATTAACATCATCAAAAAGATATTCATTTTTAAAATCTACATTATACAATTTTAAAAATTCTACATATTCCTCTTTGAATGTTTTTATTTTATGATGCTCTTCTTGATTTTGTATGTAATTGATAACATTAGTCAATTGCGAATGGCTGTAGGTGAATGCTCCAAATCCTGTTTGCCACTCAAATTTACCATTTATCCAAGCTTTTTCATTTACGAATCTTGATGAATTGGCTTTTATATCTCTGACCAAATCTGATAAAGCTTTATTTGGCTTTAAGCCAATTAGAATATGAACGTGGTCTGGCATTGCATTGATCGCAATTAATTTTTGACCCTCATTTGTAACAATACCAGTAATATATTTGAACAATTCATCTTTCCATGTACTAGAAATTAGATTTTGTCTTCCTTTTACAGCAAAGACAATTTGGATGTATATTTGAGAATAGGTGTTTGCCATTATAAATTGATGTTAGTTTAATATGTCATCCCTACGGGATTCAATTTCAATTACATAAATTATTTGCTATAAATATAGCGCTCCTACGGAACTAAATAAAAACAATATTATTTGTCCAAATATAACGCGGCGCTATAAATATATCACACCGATGGTTGCTATAAATATATCGCACCGATGGTGCTCAATCAAAACAATATTATTTCTATAAATATAGCGCTCCTACGGAGCTAAACTATCCACTCAACAGGATTCTCTAACACTTTCAACAACTTTTCTTCTTCGCTTCCTGTTTCCGGATGATGGTCATAAACCCACTGAACATGTGGCGGTAATGACATCAATATAGACTCAATTCTTCCATTAGTTTTTAGGCCAAATAAAGTGCCTTTGTCGTGTACCAAATTGAACTCAACATAGCGACCTCTTCGTATTTCTTGCCAGGTTCTCTGTTCTGGAGTATATTGTACATTTTTTCGTCGTTCTAATATAGGAACATAAGCGGTAAGAAATGAATTTCCAACTTCGGTTACAAAGTCAAACCAGTTTTCCATTGACATTTGTTCGGTTGCTTTGCAGTAATCGAAGAATAATCCACCTAGTCCACGAGCTTCATTACGGTGTGCATTCCAAAAATAGGCATCGCATTGTTTTTTAAACTTGGGATAAAAATCTAGATTGTGCTTATCACAAGCCGTTTTACAGGTTTGGTGAAAATGAATCGCATCTTCTTCAAATAAATAATAGGGGGTTAAATCCTGTCCGCCACCAAACCAACTGTTGATAACATTTCCGTTATCATCGTACATTTCGAAATAGCGCCAATTAGCATGAACCGTAGGTGCCATTGGGTTTTTAGGATGTATTACCAAACTCAATCCACAGGCAAAAAAATCGGCTTCGCCTACATTGAATAATTTTTGCATCGAATCGGGTAATTTACCGTGGACTGCTGAAATATTCACACCGCCTTTTTCGATAACATTTCCGTTTTCGATTACACGTGTTCTTCCTCCGCCGCCTTCTGGACGTTCCCAAAGATCTTCACGAAATTTGGCATGACCTTCAACGGCTTCTAAGCCAGCAACAATCTGGTCTTGAAGATTTTGTATGTATTGGTAAAATTTATTTTTCATTAAATCTAAGTAAACATTGTAAATATCACAATCGCAATTAGAACAATAAAAGGGATTGAAATAAATTCAAAATCAGTGTAATATTTCTTTTTTGAAAACAAATTAATTGCAGTCAATATTAATAAGGCAAACAAGGAGAAAAGAATAGTGAAAATAGGTAGACCTATCATCATATATCCAGCTCCACAAGGAGTTTCATTTGAAAAAGAATTTATTTTAAAAAAGAAAAAATATAAAACAAAAACAATCCAAAGTAAATACAGACCTATTGGTATAATATTTTTTTTATTGTTAATTTTTATTTTTATCAATTTATTTATATTTTCCAAATATGTTTTTAATAAAGCTTTAGGCTAACAGCTATTGTTTATACTCCTTCACCGCATCAATAAACGCTTTGGCATGATCCACAGGGATATTAGGTAAAATTCCGTGGCCTAAGTTTACGATGTATTTATCTTTTCCGAATTCGTCAATCATTTCGTGAACCATTTTCTTAATCACTGGAATTGGAGAAAATAATCGAGATGGATCAAAATTACCTTGTAATGTGATGTTTCCACCTGACAAATAACGTGCGTTTCTAGGTGAGCAGGTCCAATCTACACCTAGTGCAGACGCTTTACTTTTTCCCATTTCATTTAAAGCAAACCAACATCCTTTACCAAAAACAATAACTGGAGTTACCTCAGCTAAGGCATCGATGATTTGGTTGATGTATTTCCAGGAGAATTCTTGGTAATCAACTGGCGACAACATACCGCCCCAAGAATCAAAAATCTGAACCGCATTCACACCTGATTTTACTTTTTCTAATAAGTATAAAATAGTAGTATCGGTGATTTTTTGTAATAAAGTGTGCGCCGCTACTGGATCAGAGAAACAGAATCCTTTGGCAGTATCAAAACTTTTAGACCCCTTACCTTCAACAGCATAACAAAAAATAGTCCATGGCGAACCAGCAAAACCTATTAAAGGCACCTCATCGTTCAACATTTCTTTGGTTAACTTCACCGCATCAAAAACGTAACCTAAAGTTTCATTTACATCCGGAACAAAAACTTGGTTTACTTGTTCCATCGTACGAATAGGATTTGGGATAATTGGTCCTAAATTGTCTTTTAATTCCACGTGAATTCCCATAGCACGTGGTACAACAAGAATATCCGAAAACAAAATCGCAGCATCTGGAGCAATTCTACGAATAGGTTGAACCGTAATTTCGGCAGCTAATTCTGGTGTTTCGCAACGGGTAAAAAAGTCGTATTTGTCACGCAATGCTCTAAATTCTGGTAAATACCTGCCCGCTTGACGCATCATCCAAACTGGCGGACGCTCTACTACTTCTCCTTTTAACGCTCTTAAAAACAGGTCATTTTTAAGTACTTTTGCTTGATTATCGGTGCTGTTCATTTTAATATGCTTTGTGACTTTTAGGTTGTCTAATTTTTTAATTTATGATCTTTACGTATACATTACGCAGTGGGAATTACGATTCTTTATAATATGCAATCACTTCCTCAATTACTTCTTCGATAATAGGAAATTCAGGTATGACAATGTTGTTAATTTTCTTTGATTCTAATGACGATGCTGTTGTGGTGCCAATACAAAAACAAACTTCGTCTTGAATTGTATTATTAGTGAAATAACTTTCCACAGCCGATGGACTAAAGAAAAGAATACCATCAAATTTTTCCTGACTTGAAATCTTAAAAGGAGTAAGTGTAGTTTGATACACCTCAATCTCATTAAAAATGATTCCAGCATCTTTTAACGCAGCAGGAAGTGTTTCCTTACGCAGGTTCCCACTCAAAAAAGTAAAATGCTCTTTATTGTAAATCAGCGTAATTATCTCTGCAAGTTCAGAAGCGTAATCCATATACACATCTACCGTAAAGCCATGTTGCTCTAGCAATTCTTTGGTTTTTATGCCTACACAAAACACAGGTTTAGTTTTTAAAACCTCCCAACCATTTTGTTCTATTAAACTCAAAACTGCATTTTGACTACTGAAAATCAAATTCGCATTGATACTTTTCAAGTCAAACAAATTGTTTTTTATTTCGATAAAATCTTCTTCTAAAAGATCAAAATCAGCATCAATAAAAACTTTTCTTTGAGCATCTGTTAGTGTTCTGGTCGATAAAATACTTTTTTGACTCATTATTTTTTTAATTTCTCTTTTATAGATTTCATCAATGCTACACCGCCATTTTCAAGGATTTCTTGTGCGCAGAAATACCCTAATTTTTTCCATTCTTGCATGGGAACTGTTTTCTCAATTTCGATTTTTTCTTTACCATCAATAGAAAACAAAACTCCTTTGAAGACAATATCATCCTCTACAAAAACGGCTAAAGCACCAATAGGTGCCGTACAACCACCTTCTAAAGTTTTAAGAAATTGTCTTTCAATGTGGGTACATATTTCAGTGTCAATATCATTCAGTTCGTGCAATGCTTGTCGAGAATACTCATCATTTGCCATTGCTACAACAAGCATAGCTCCTTGCGCTGGTGCTGGAATCATCCAGTCTAGATCAATATAGTCTTCTGGTTTAAGATTAATTCTTTCTAGCCCTGCTGCTGCAAATACGGCTCCACTCCAGTCACTTTCTTGTAGTTTTTTCATGCGTGAATTTACATTTCCGCGCAAATCAACTACATTATGATTGGGATATTTATTAAGCCATTGCGCTTGACGACGCAAACTGCCTGTTGCAATGGTACCGGTACTATTTATGAAATCTAGGTTTCCTTTGTGCACTAAAATATCGAGTGTATTCGCTCTTTCAAGAACGGCTGCTTGAACAATTCCGTGTGGTAATGCTGTTGGAACATCTTTCATGGAGTGTACCGCAATATCAACATCTCCATTGATCATGGCTACATCGAGTGTTTTGGTAAAAATTCCGGTGATTCCTAATTCGTAAAGTGGCTTATCTAAAATGATATCACCTTGAGATTTTACGGCTACAATTTCTGTTTTGTACCCTAGATCGTTTAACTTATTTTGAACAGTGTGGGCTTGCCAGAGTGCGAGTTCACTATCACGGGTTCCTATGCGTATCGTTTTGTTCACTATTTTAATTTTTTCAACCCATGAGAAATGAAGTTCTCTCCTGATTTGATTTTAATGGCGCCGACTTTATTTAGCCGTTGCTCCTATTTTAAAAACTTTCTCAATCCATTCAATACTTTCATCCACCATGGTGTTATCATCTTTTAAATGATTGGCAAAATGGGTTGTAATTTTATGGATAATGCGGTTGCTTATTATTTCCGCTTGTTCTTCATTGAAGTTAGATATTTTCTTGCTTTGAAAATCAAGTTCAGATGCTTTAATCGCGTTCAATTTTGCTTTCAAAGCATTAATTGTTGGCGCAAACTTTCTGCCTTTGGTCCAAGTGATGAACTCTTCCTTAATTTCTTCGATAATCGCTTCGGCAGCGGGAATGTGTTTTTTTCTGTTTTCTAAAGTTTCATCTGTCAACTGTGACAAATAATCCATGTGAATTAAGGTCACTCCATCCAGTTCTTCCACGTTTTCATGTGCATTTTTTGGAATTGACAAATCTAGAATCAAAAGTGGTTTTTTTAAATTCAAAATCGCTTTGTCAATTGTTGGATTTTGTGCACCAGTGGCCACCACAACAACATCCGCTTTTTGTAATTCAAGATGCAATTCTGAATAATCCTTAACAATAAGATTTAATTTCCCAGCCAGTTTTTCTGCCTTTTCTTTAGTTCTATTGATTAAGGTTATGTGTTCGTTTTTAGTATGTTTTACTAAATTTTCACAGGTATTTCGACCAATTTTTCCCGTACCAAAAAGTAATATGTTTTTGTTACCAATATCTTCTACATTTTTGATAATGTATTGCACTGCCGCAAAAGATACTGATGTAGCTCCAGAACTTATCTCGGTATCCGTTTTTATTTTTTTACTGGCTTGGATTACAGCATTGACCAATCGTTCCAAAAAAGCATTGGCTAAACCTAATCCTTTTGACTGTGAAAAACTGGATTTAATTTGAGCGATAATTTCAAAATCTCCCAAAATCTGACTATCAAGACCTGTTCCCACTCGAAATAAATGACTAATGGCTTCTTGATTTTTATAAACAAATCCTACCTTTTGAAAGGATTCAACAGAACCTTGACTGTTCTCACAAATCAATTTGATCAATTGAAATGGATGTTCTGCAAAACCGTAAATCTCAGTACGGTTGCAGGTTGAAGTAACTATTAAACTCTCTATTCCTTCATTTTTAGCTTGCTCTAACAAACGTGTTTTTGCAACACCATCTAAACTAAACTTCCCTCTAATCTCTGCATCGGCTTTCTTGTAGCTTAACCCAACCGCGTAAAAATACTGATGCTTTGATGTGTTATTGTTTTCCATATTTGCACTTTTCCAAAAAGTGAAACAAAATTAGTACTACAGTAGTTATAAAAATAACGCTAGAAGTTCTTTTTGTATCGCTTAATGATTTTTTGATTCTAATTGTATTTATTAAGCAAAAAAACTTATTTTTGTAATGAAATCAAGTGATTTGAATCTCTTTATTTAGAGTTGTTCTAAATAAAAACGTTTCTTAAATATGATTTTTATATTAAAAAAATACCGCTATGAGTTCTGAAGAAATTATAAAAATTGAAGACGATTTTACGCTAATTCGGTTTCAAAATGATGGTATAGACCCGTTCCATGCACAACGAGAAGTGAGCAGTGGCTTGATTCAGTTTCATTTTGGACTAAAAGGAAGTGCTAAATTTATTTTTAATCAAGGAAACTATGCGCTAGAACTTAAAGAGGAAAAATCATTATTACTTTACAACCCACAAAAAGAATTACCTCTTAATTTAGAACTAGCTCCAAATTCTTGGGTGATATCTGTAATTATTTCAATCAAAAAATTCCATGCGCTATTCTCTACCGAGGCAGATTATATCACTTTTTTGAGCGCCGATAATAAAGATAAAAAATATTATAACGAAGGAAACATTAGCCCATCAATGGCAATTGTGCTATCACAGTTGTTTCATTACAGCTTACATCCATCTATAAAAAACTTATATTACAAAGGCAAAGGGTATGAGTTATTAAGCCTTTACTTCAATCGAACCGAAGATCCAAATGCAGAGCAATGTCCTTTTTTAATAGATGAAGACAATGTGATCAAAATAAAAAAAGCAAAAGAAATCATTATTGCTAACATGGCCGAACCACCAGGTTTACAAGAATTAGCAGATGAAATAGGTTTGAATTTAAAAAAACTCAAAATGGGTTTCAAACAAATTTATGGTGATACCGTGTACGGTTTTTTATTTGACTATAAAATGGATTTCGCTCGAAAACTACTAGATAGTGGCTCCTACAACGTAAATGAAGTGGGGTTGAAAATAGGGTACAGCACCGGAAGCCATTTTATAACAGCATTCAAAAAGAAATTTGCTACCACTCCCAAAAAATATTTGATGTCCATAAACCCTAATATGCAGTAAACGATTGTTTTCGTATATTAAACAATAAATAAAAAATAGTTAATCGCAAAGTATAAAAAAGCAGGTTTAGTTACTTTTGCTTCATAAAAAAAAGACAAGATGAAAGGTGTATTATTAGTAAATTTAGGTTCTCCCGAAAGTCCAACTCCAAAAGATGTAAAACCTTATTTAGATGAGTTTTTAATGGACAAATATGTAATTGACGTTCCGTTTTTATTACGTGCATTACTAGTACGCGGAATCATTTTACAAACAAGACCTAAAAAATCAGCGGCAGCATACGCTAGAATTTGGTGGGACGAAGGTTCTCCACTTGTAGTCATATCAAGAAGAATGCACGAAAAAGTACAAAAACTCGTGGATGTTCCTGTTGCTTTGGCCATGCGTTACGGCAATCCATCGCTTTTATCCGGATTACAAGAATTACATGATAAAGGTGTGACCGAAGTATTGCTTTTTCCATTGTATCCGCAACACGCAATGGCTTCAACTACTACTATTCTAGAACTGGCAGAGGAACACCGCAAAAAGTATTTCCCTGAAATGAAATTCACAATTGTTCCAGCTTTTTACAACAAACCTGATTATTTGAAAAATCTAGCTGATTCTATAAAAGGACATTTGGAAGGTTTTGATTACGATCATTTGTTGTTTTCATACCACGGAATTCCAGAACGACACATTCGCAAAACAGACATCACCAAATCACATTGTAAAATAGATGGCTCTTGTTGTAATACACCATCACCTGCACACGAATTTTGTTACCGTCATCAATGCTACGAAACCACAAAACAAGTGGTTAAGTTGTTAGGAATTCCAGAAGGAAAATACAGCCAGACGTTTCAATCACGTTTAGCGGGCGACAAATGGTTGACTCCCTACACAGATGTTGAAGTTAACAAAATGCCAAAAAAAGGCATTAAAAATTTAGCCGTAGTGACACCTGCATTTGTATCAGATTGTTTAGAGACCTTAGAGGAAATTGCTATGGAAGCCAATGAAGAATTTTTACACCACGGTGGAGAAAAATTCATGGCCATTCCTTGTTTAAATGACGATGAAGATTGGTGTAAAACAGTAGGAAACTGGATTACTACCTGGACAGGCGTATCTACAACAGCTACGTTAGAAAAAACTACTGCATAAATGAATACCAGTACCGATGAGTTGGGAACGCAACCAATCAAAAAACTCTTGATTAAACAAGCGGTTCCTTCCTCTATTGGGATTCTCTTTATGTCTGTTAATATTTTGATAGACACCATATTTGTTGGGCAATGGATCGGTTCACTTGCAATTGCTGCAGTAACCGTTGTATTGCCCATCACTTTTTTAATTTCGTCATTAGGCATGGCTATTGGTGTAGGAGGCGGATCTGTTTTGTCACGTGCTTTAGGAGCTAACAACAAGGAAAAAGCACTGCAAACTTTTGGGAACCAAATAACAATGACTTTCATCCTAGCCTCGGTTTTTGTGGTATTCGGTTTGGTATTTAGTGATGAAATGCTTTTGCTTTTTGGGGCAAAAGGAGCCATTTTTAAACCTGCGCAAGAGTTTTATTTTCCTATTATAATCAGCGTTCCCTTTCTAGCATTGTGCATGATGGGGAATAATGTCATTCGGGCTGAGGGAAAGGCTAAATTTGCCATGGTAGCCATGATCATCCCCGCATTTGTAAATATTGGCTTAGATATTCTTTTTATAAAATACTTAGATATGGGTATTTTTGGCGCAGCATTGGCCACAGCCATATCCTATACTACTTGTTTTTTATTTGTAGTATGGTACTTTGTTTTCAAGAGTCAATTGCGATTGCAACTCAAACATTTTTTATTCAACGCATCCATTGTCAAGCAAATAACGTCCCTTAGCATTGTTACGTTTTCCAGGCAAGGTGTCGTTAGTCTTTTATCAATTTTGTTAAACCACACTTTATACACCTATGGCGGCGAACATTCCGTTGCTATTTATGGGATTATCAGCAGAATGTTAATGTTTGCTTTGTTCCCTATACTTGGAATCACACAAGGATTTTTGCCTATTGCGGGTTACAATTATGGAGCTTCTAATTTTGCTCGTGTTAAGGAGAGTGTTCAGTTATCTATATTATATGCGGCGGTTTTGGCTTCTATAATATTTGTGGTCATCTTGGTGTTTGCGAAACCAATTGTATCAGTTTTTACAACTGATCCCGAGGTTATAGCCCAAACGCCTAATGCCTTGCGCTGGGTTTTTGCTGCTTCACCTATTATTGCCATTCAACTGATTGGTGCTGCCTATTTTCAAGCGATTGGCAATGCCAAAAAAGCATTACTTTTAACGTTGAGCAAACAAGGATTTTTCCTCATCCCGCTAGTGCTGATTCTACCAAATTTTTTAGGTATTTTTGGCGTATGGATTGCGTTTCCTATTGCCGATGTTTTATCAACAGCATTGACTGGCTATTTATTAAAAAAAGAAATACATACTAAACTACTATAACGGTACTATGGAATACTATAATTACATAAAATCATTACACCTCATCTTTGTGATCACTTGGTTTGTGGGGCTTTTCAATATTGTTCGCCTTTTTGTTTACCAAATTGAAGCTGCAGACAAACCTTCACCCGAAAAAGAAATTTTACAAAACCAATTCAAAATAATGACGTATCGCATGTGGTACATCATCACTTGGCCATCGGCAGTATTAGCTAGTATATTTGCATTTTGGATGTTGTTTTTTACGGATTTAGGTCGAGCGTGGCTTCAAATGCCTTGGATGCATGTCAAACTAGGATTTGTGTTTTTATTGTATTTGTACCATGCCAAATGCCACCAAATCTTTAATCAATTGCAACGAAACGAAGTGAGATACACCTCTAATTTTATGCGATTATGGAACGAAGGCGCTACAATTATACTTTTTGCCGTAGTATTTTTAGTGATTTTAAAAAATGCATTCAATTGGATTTATGGAGTAATCGGTATCATTTTGTTCTCTGTCATTTTAATGCTGGGTTTCCAATTCTACAAAAAAATTAGAGAAAGAAAATAGTTGTATTTTCAGTTCCCAACCGGGACTGAGACTGAGACTGTAAACTAAAAACCATGTTCAAAAGCTTCAAAATAGCAATGCTTTCCTTGCGGATTAGGATTTTCCTGTCCATGATTGTATTGATATTGATGGCCTCCGTTATATTAGCTTCGATTTCGATCATTCAATTTAAAAACGAAGCCAAAGAATACCACCAAGAACGACTGGAACGGAACGAAAATGCGGTTAAACAGCACATCAATTTTATTCTTTCAACTACTACTTATCCTTTAACGGCAGCAAACCTAGACCTCATCTTTAAGGATAAAATTCATGAATTGGCACACATTCATAATGTCGAAATTAATATTTACAGCCTTAACGGTCAGTTGTTAAAATCTTCAAAAGAATCTTTTTCGGTTGACAAAGTTGCACCACCAGTACCCAAATACATTTTGAAACTGGTGCGTTCCTCCATTGAAAAAAGGTATGTAGACATTAAAACCATTGACGGCAAAAAAAATCGTTCGGCTTTTAGCCAAATCAAAGATGATAAATTTAAGCCACTCGGAATTTTAAACTTGCCTTATGTAGAAGACGATGGATATTATGAAAATGAACTTAAAAATTTCTTGGTCAGACTAGGTCAAGTGTATACTTTTATGCTACTCATGGCCTTTGCGCTAGCGTACTTTTTATCGTCCTACATTACAAAATCTTTGAAAACCATTTCGGATAAATTAAGTGAAACCAGTTTAAACCAAAAAAACGAAAAAATTGTTTTAGAGGCCAATAGCAAAGAGATTAATTTACTCATCAAGGCGTATAATGCCATGGTAGATGAACTGGAGAAAAGCGCCATCAAACTAGCACAAAGTGAACGCGAAGAAGCCTGGAGAGAAATGGCGAAACAAGTAGCCCATGAAATTAAAAATCCGCTTACGCCAATGAGACTCACGGTTCAAAGCTTTCAACGCAAGTTTGACCCATTGGATCCCAATGTAAAACAGAAAATGAACGACTACTCTGAAACGCTCATTCAGCAAATCGACACCATGAGTGCAGTAGCTTCGGCTTTTTCTAACTTTGCCTCCATGCCTGCCCAACAAAACGAAACCCTGAATGTAGTTGAAGTTGTAGAGCTTACCATGGATATTTTTAATGAAGATTATGTTGAATTTCAAAGTGAATCTCCAGAGATTATTTCAAAAATTGACCGTACACAATTGATTCGAGTTATTACCAATCTTGCCAAAAACGCTATTCAATCTATACCGGAGCAACAAGAACTTAAAAAAGTACTTGTAAAAATAAAAAAAGAAGACAATAACGTACTTATAACCGTATCAGATAACGGAATAGGAATACAAGCTAGCGATGCGCATAGGATTTTTGAACCTAAATTTACTACCAAAAGTAGCGGTATGGGTCTTGGTCTTGGAATTATAAAAAACATTATCGAAAATTACAAAGGAACGATTATCTTTGAATCTGAATTTGGTAAAGGAACCACATTCATTGTGTCGCTCCCCATCATCAACTCTTAAAAAATACTTATGAACTACGAAAATATTTTGGTTACTACCCAAGAAAACATTGCTACTGTAACTATCAATAGACCTACAAAGTTGAATGCTTTGAATGTGGCAACCATTTCTGATTTGAACAAAGCCTTTAAATTACTGTCAAAAAACAATGAGATTCGTGCTATTATTTTAACAGGAAGTGGCGAAAAAGCTTTTGTAGCAGGAGCTGATATTTCAGAATTTGCAAATTTCTCCATAGAACAAGGATCCCAACTTGCAGCAGAAGGTCAAGAAAAATTATTTGATTTTATCGAAAATTTAAAAACACCTGTTATTGCCGCAGTTAATGGTTTTGCACTAGGAGGCGGACTTGAATTGGCTATGTCGTGTCATTTTAGAATTGCCTCTGCAAATGCTAAAATGGGATTACCAGAAGTTTCATTGGGTGTAATTCCAGGTTATGGTGGAACGCAAAGATTGCCTCAACTAGTAGGAAAAGGCCGCGCCATGGAAATGATTATGACTGCAGGAATGGTAACTGCACAAGATGCTTACCGAATAGGATTGGTAAATCACGTAGTCCCAGAAGCTGAACTTTTAGATTATTGCATTAGCGTAGCCAATAAAATAATTAAGAACTCTCCTTACGCTATTGGCAAAGCAATAAAAGCAGTTAATGCTAATTTCAAAGAAGGTAAAAACGGATTTGAAACAGAGATTAAATCCTTTGGAAAATGTTTTGGAACCGAAGATTTTAAAGAAGGAACAACAGCTTTCTTAGAGAAAAGAAAAGCAGTTTTTACAGGGAAATAAAAATAAGAGAGAACCAGATTGGTTCTCTTTTTAGTTTAAACACACATTGTTTTAAATAATTTTTTTCACAAAAAGGATTTGTTTGCTGCACAAGGCTTAATTTTGCATTTCATTTGTGATTATTTCACTCTTTAAATTCTAATTATGTCCTTCCAACCTGTATTTGATCTGTTCTGGGAAAAAGTAAAAGAAAGTATCGATAACTATACGTATGCAAAGTTAACCCTAGCCAAAACCATTGGTGATACAGAATTGAAAAATATTTATGTGCGTCCTGTTTTACAAGAAAACGATGTGTTTTGTATGTCTATAACGGCGCGTTACAAAACCGAAGAAATAGAAAGTTTCCATACCCTTGATGAGGCGTTTATTGTATTGGCCCCTTATATGAACAACCCTTTTTTGACAGCTTTACTCTTCACCACAGAAAATGACATTACGTTTAAACTCAATAAAAAAAGAGTAGGAACTATCATTGAGCAAGCACCTACCTTTAAAAACGCATCGGATGTCATTCTAGAAATGAAAGAAAAAGGGATTTCAGCATAAAATTTTTGATAACAAATGCTGGTCTTCGACTTGAAAACCAGCATTTGTCAAAACACAGCTGGATGAATTGGTAGGATGCATCTATTGCAAGTCCTAATTCCATTTTTTTTGAAAGATAACAAGCTCAAAAACTGTACACTGAAAACTGCTAACTTACTTCTCCCCTTCCCATTCTGCATAAAACTGAGCTAGAAAACCTTCCATGTATTGGTGTCTTTCTTGCGCTATCTTCTTCCCAGTTTCGGTATTCATTTTATCTTTTAACAGCAAAAGCTTTTCGTAGAAATGATTTATTGTTGGAGCATCATTCTTTTTGTATTCATCCTTGGTCATGCTGGTGTTTGGAGAAATTTCAGGGTCATACAGCGCTCTATTTTTAAAACCTCCATAATTGAATGCTCTAGCAATTCCTATGGCTCCTATGGCGTCTAAACGATCCGCGTCCTGAACTACATCTAGTTCAATGGAGGAAAATTTTCGTTCAACATTACCACCTTTATAAGATATGTTTTCAATGATTTGAACCACATGCGTAATAATTTCCTCTTTAACATGTTCCAATTCTAAAAATTTTCGAGCAACTCTTGGCCCTACCGTTTCGTCACCATCGTGAAATTTACTATCGGCAATATCATGTAGCAACGCACCAAGCTGGACAACGGTACTATCACAATTTTCCGTGCTAGCAATTAGCACTGTATTCTTAAACACTCTTTCGATATGAAACCAATCGTGTCCGCCCTCGGCATTTTTCAATTCTTCTTTTACAAAAAGAATTGTCTTGTTTATCAAATCAGGATTTGTCATTATATCTTTTGTTTTTAAAAAAAATGTTGAACCTTAAAGTTGCAAAACTTTAAAATCCAACATTTATATTGGGTATTCGTATGGGTGAATTAGCGTATTAATGCAGGCTCAACCCATTTGAAAATGTGAGATTCTTGAGGAATTACCAAACGCTCAGAGATTTTGGCCATTCTACCAGGTAATTTCATCAAATAGTCACGGGCTTTTTCGGCTTCGTCTGTTAAACCAGCTATTTTATCAATTTCCCATTTATCAATTAATTTTTGCATAATTTCAACATAGTCTACTGCAGTATACACCCCAATACGCTGTGCAGAATCAGAAAACTGTTCAAAAGCTGTACTTATTTTTTCACCAGATTCTCTCAAGAAATGAGCCGGCATCACAATTTTTGCTTTCATCATGTATTGGAAAGCAAGCATCATCTCGCTTGGATCAATTTGGAAAATTCGGTTTACAAACTCGCTATAGGCATGATGGTGACGCATTTCATCGCCTGCAATCATTTTGCACATTTTAGAAAGTTTGTTGTCTCCGTATTTCTTAGCTATTTGAGCTACTCTGTTATGAGATACATAGGTAGCTAGTTCTTGAAAACTAGTGTAGATAAAGTTCTTATAAGGATCTCTTCCAGTACCAATATCAAAACCATCATTGATCAAGTGCTGTGTAGTCATTTCTACTTCACGCATGTTCACTCTACCGGATAAGTACAAGTATTTATTTAGTAAATCACCATGACGGTTTTCCTCGCCTGTCCATTGTCTGATCCATTTAGACCATCCGTTGCGCTCTACATTATCTATTCCTTCTACATCCATAAGCCAAGACTCATAGGTAGGCAACGCTTCCTCTGTAATGGTATCACCAACTAGTGTTACCCAGAAATCATAAGGCAAATCTTTAGCAATTTCACGTAGTTCTTTTACTTCATCAAAAAAAGTATCGCTCTGGGAATCTGGTAAAAAATCTGTGGGTTGCCATATCTTCTCAACAGGAATAAGATACTGATCGACAAAGCTATCTACGTTTTTCTCTAAAAACTGCATTACTTCTAATCGAATGTTTTTTATTGACATTTTATATAAATTAAATTTTTATTCCATTCACAACGGCTGTTTCGGTTTTCACCATCAAATCAGCAAAATCATATTCGCTTACAGCAAGCGGTTCGTGCACTACAAAGGTAAGATGATTTCCTAAACCTACGGGGAAAAAACCAAATTTAACCATTTTCCAAGAGTTGTTGATGCTTACTGGAACTACGTAGGCCGATGGGGCACTCTTGCACAGCATTTTTAATCCTGTTTGTGAAAACTCTTTTGGTTTTCCTGTTTTACTTCGGGTTCCTTCTGGAAAAATAACGGCAGAACGCTTGTGCTTTTCTATATACTCTGATAAACTTCTTATAGCAGGAATGGCTTGTTTGGGATCTTTTCTATCAATTAGTACTGATCCACCATGGCGCAAATTATAGGACACACTTGGTATTCCTTTACCTAATTCTTTCTTACTCACAAATTTACAATGAAACCGTCTAAAATACCAAATCATTGCAATAATATCGTACATACTTTGATGGTTGCACACAAAAATCAAGGGTACATCCTTTGGGATGATATCTCTATTTGTAAAAGTATACGTAGTTCCAAGCAAATTAGTGCATTTTACCAAGAAAAAATTCAAATAATCCACACTCTTTTTATGCGCTTGATAGCCAAAAACGTTGAAACAAATCCATTGAATAGGATGAAAAACAAGCAATGTTAGACTAAAACAGAGATAATAAACAACAGATAAAGGGTACGAAATTATTTTTTGCATGCTTAAAAAATTTCTGCAAAAGTAATAAATATATTTTTAGCGGTATTTCATCCAGAAAAAGTCGCAAAAAACAGCTTTAATTGTACCTTTGCTATCCAAAATACGTTCCCTATATATGAATTTCAAATACTCTAAAACCGAGAAACTAAAAAGCAAAATAACCATTGGTTTATTATTTACTGAGGGTAAATCCGTATCCAAATATCCGTTGCGATTGGTATACAAAGCAGGTACTTTTGGCGAAAGTGAAAAAATAAAAATAGGCGTTTCCGTATCCAAAAAGAATTTTAAAAAAGCAGTAGACCGCAATTATTTCAAACGTGTACTGCGCGAAACCTATCGCCTAAATAAACATTTGTTGCTTGATAATCTTGATCAACCGTATTCCTTCATGTTTTTTTATCAAACCAAAGACCGCTTGACTTACCAAGAAATCAATACTAAAACCGTTCAATTGTTTGAAAAGTTTTTGCTACAAATAAAAAAAGAAGAGTAGCAATTCTATTTTTTGTATTTTTAGCATTAAAACAACCTATTTATGAAGTCAATACTCTTATTTATTCTTGTACTCTTGTGTTTGGGGAGTTGTAAAAAAGAAGAAGCTGAATTAGATATGAAAATCACAGCTATTAAACTTCCTGCAAAAAGAGAATCTGGACAAAATGGCAACTACAGTGCTGATAAAATGGACTCGCCTGAAAAAGAAAAAACAGAACAAAAAATCATCAAAACAGGTAACCTTCGTTTTGAAACCAATGATTTAGAAGCTACATATACCCAAATACAAAATGCAGTAAAAAATAGTAAAGCAACGATCCAAAACGACAATGAAGGCAAAGATTACGAGTCGGTTTTTAGAAATCTAACCGTTCGTGTACCAAGCCAAAACTTTGATGTTTTTATAGCTTCGATTTCAAAAGGAGTTGCGTATTTTGACACTAAAGAAATAACTTCACAGGATGTCACTGCTGAATTTATAGATCTTGATGCCCGCTTAAAAGCAAAGAAAGTATTGGAAAACCGGTATCTAGAACTTTTGAAAAAAGCAAACAAGGTTACCGAAATGCTAGAAATTGAAAAACAACTTTCGGCTATTCGAGAAGAAATTGAAGCCAAAGAAGGGCAATTGAACTACATGCAAAACCAAGTTTCCTACAGCACCATAACCATAGAATTTTATAAATCTGTTGCAGAGGCTAGTGGCGCTACAGAATCATATGGAACAAAAATTTGGACCGCCATCAAATCAGGGTTCAATAGTCTCTCGAGTTTGTTTATCAATTTACTCAGTATTTGGCCATTTATCCTCATTATGATTGCTTTAGGTTACTTTATTAGAAAACGATTTAAGTCAAAAAAAATATAAAAACATGTATTCTTTCCTCAAAAAAAAATTCATATTACCCGTTGTTGCTTCGGCAGTTTTATTCATTGGAAGCAGTTTCAAAGATGATTTCTTCGAAATTGCCAAACAAATCGAAATCTTCACCACGCTTTTCAAAGAATTGAACCGCAATTATGTAGATGAGACTAATCCAGGCGAGTTAATGGACAAAGCCATTAAGGCCATGTTGGCTAATTTAGATCCGTACACGGTCTATTTTAACGAGCAGGATGTTGTGAAGTTTAAAATCAACAATACAGGTGAATATACCGGAATAGGCGCTATACTGACCCGCAAAGAAGACAAACTGATTATCAAAGAACCGTATAAAAATTTCCCAGCAGACAAAGCGGGTTTAAAAGCAGGTGATGAGATCATTCAAATAGGTGATGTGCTTTTATCAGATTTTAAGGATGATGCATCGCAATTACTCAAGGGTTCTAAAAACACAAAAATTACAGTAAAGTACCTCAGACAAGGCAAACCGAATACCACACAAATTGTATTGGATGAAGTAGAAATTAAATCGGTACCGTTTTTTGCAAAAATAGATGATAAAACGGGTTACATTGTCTTGTCTCATTTTAACAAAAAAGCCTCTTTTGAAACCAAAGAAGCACTAGAACAACTCAAAAAAGAAGGAGCAGAACGCATCATTCTAGATGTAAGAGACAATCCCGGCGGGTTACTGAATGAAGCTGTAAATATTTGCAATTTATTTGTAGCCAAAAACGAAACTATTGTAACCACAAAGTCTAAAATTGACAAACACAATACTACCTATAAAACTACCAGAGAGCCGGTGGATTTGGACATTCCTTTGATTGTTTTGGTAAACGGTCGTAGTGCATCCGCTTCAGAAATTGTTGCAGGTGCGTTGCAGGATTTAGATCGTGCGGTAGTGGTAGGAAGTCGTAGTTTTGGAAAAGGACTAGTACAACGTCCTGTTGATTTAACTTATGGTACCCAACTCAAAGTGACCATTTCGCGCTATTACACTCCCTCAGGAAGATGCATTCAAGCATTGGATTATTCTAAAAAAGACAAAAACGGAATGGCTTTGAAAACCGAAGAGAAGAACTTTAACGCATTTAAAACCCGAAAAGGTAGAACTGTGTATGACGGCGGAGGTATTCAACCTGATGTAGTTTTAGAAGAAACCAAATCTAGTCCTATCACAAACGCCTTGCTTCTCAACGACGGAATCTTTAACTACGTTACCAGTTACTGTTACAAAAACCCAACACTTGGAAATCAAATTCCAGTGATCAGTGATGCTGATTATGCTGATTTTAAAAACTATTTAAAAGCTCAAAAATTCTCCTTTGACACAGAAACCGAATTGGCTTTGAAAAATACTTTGGCTGTAGCCAAAAAAGAAAAGCTAGACGAATCCATTCAAGTAGAGTACCAGCAATTATTGACCGCCTTGCAAAAATCTGAAAATGCATTGCTAGACAAACATCAAAAAGAAATCAAGGGCTTAATGGTTGATGAAATTATCAAACGTTTTCAATACCAAGAAGGTTTGTACCAATATTACACCAAAAACAACATCGAAATCAAGAAAGCAACGACACTCTTAAACGATGCCGCTGCCTACAAAGCTATCTTAAAAATGTAACTTACTGTTTTTGCATTTCTATGTGTGGGATATCATCTTCAAGATACATCTCACTGGTTTGTACAAAACCGTGGCTTTCGTAAAACTTTTTTAGGTACAACTGGGCTCCTATTGTGATTTGGCTTTCGCCAAAATGTTTCGCTATGCCCGCAATAGACTCGCGCATAAGGTCATGTCCCCATTTGCGATCACGGTAATTAGCATCAACAGTAACTCTACCTATTGAGGCAAAATCAAAACTTATTCCGGGTTGAAACAATCTAGAATGCGCCACTATTTTACCGTCATAAACGCCCATAAGGTGTAAGGCTACTTTATCTTTACCGTCTAAGTCTAGGTACACACAGTTTTGCTCAACTACAAAGATCTCGCTTCGTAACTTTAAAATATCATATAACTCAAAAACTGTAAGTGCTTCAAAAGCTTTTATTTCCCATTGTAGTGTCATGTGCTGTTTTTTATACAAATTAAAGCAATTTAAGGCTCTTTTTTGATAATCTGTGCCGATTTTATAATGGACTCTAATTCGTGCATTAAATCTCTTTTATCCTTTGAAGGCGCATAACAAAAACCTTCTAGAACTAGCAATCGGTTGTAGGTGGTATCTACTATTGCATAATTGATAAAAGGCCCCGACATGAAATCATTATTCAATTGCCAAGTTCCCTTAGTTTCATAAGCGGTGTATTTGTTGAGTTTTGTCTTAAAAAAATAAGGGGAATACGCCTCCTCTGTAATCATATTAGTATGCGGTTCTTTCCCTCTGATGTACAAATTGCCTATAGAATCGCGCAATTGAATCACCTTTGCACTCCAGTTTTTATCGGTTCTATATTTATCTAGAGGAACTTGATAGAGCAAGAGACTAGTGTTTCCACCAATAAATTCTTTTTTGAGCCACAAGAAATTTCGTTTTTGCAAGACATACACATAACCTGTAGGAACTTGAATGGCTGTATGAAACTTGTTCTCAATAATTTTAGGATCCAGTAAAGATTGTTTGTTTATTTTTTGGCTAGCCGCAATTTCAGCATTTTTAATCATGCTGATCATTTGAGGTGCATTTTGCTCCATGATTGTCACAATATCACTTACTGTTCTTCCTGAAATATGAAAAACATTTTGCGGACTCGCATATTGATTTTTCTTGATTTCAAATTTATTGAACTCAGTTTTTTTTACCACAATTATCGCTCGCGTATCGGTCATGAAACCTTCTAAAAGTTTCACAGGATATTGATTGATGTTAAAAAGAGGTTCTTCTTGAGGCAAGCCTATTACTGGCGCAGCAAATTTATTCCTGATGCTATCTCCTATTTCACCATTCCACAACTGATCTTCAATAATAACCGATATGGTGTTGATTTTACCTGTAGTAATGCGCGGCAACGAGCTGTTATCCTTTTGACAAGAAAACAAAGAAAGTGTCGCAAAAATGAGGAAACAATAAAATCGATGCATTGCTGGGTGTTGTTTAGTAAAACCCAAATATAAAGAACAAAGCCGTATTATCCGTTTATTTTTAACTTCATACCTGGTTTGATATCTTCACCACTAATACCGTTCCACTTTTTCAAATCATTGATGGTTACACCTGGATATTTTTTAGAAATACTAAATAAGGAATCTCCTTTTTTCACAAAATATTCTGAAGCAGTTTTCGCAGCAGATGTATTTTTCTTTGTTTTAAAAGTATCTACAGTAGCTTTATCAGTATTGATTGCTATTTCATCCTTGGCAACAATAAGAGATTTTCCTATTGTAATAGTATTATCAGGTAGGTTATTCCACGATTTTAATTCGGGAACAGTGGCGCCAAATTTAGTCGCAATTGCACCTAAATTATCTCCTTTTAAAACAACATACTCGACATCTTTACGCAACGGACTTGTTGCTGCATCTGGTTTAGCATCCGTTTCTTTTGGACTCAATTGCAAAACCAATCCTGTTTGTACAGAAGCCGTAGTTAAACCATTTAACTTTTGAATCTCAGTAACTGTCAAATTGTGTTTCTTTGCAATACTCCCCAAGTTATCTCCTTTTTGTACTACATAAGTTGAAGCGGTGTTTGACGCATCAACAGACTTATCCTCTTTATTTACTTTAGCATCTGCAAGGGCTGTATTTTTAGAAACCGTATTTTTAGATTCAGACTTTATTTCCTTTAGTGCAGTAGGATCAGTATTGATTTTTAAACTTCGTCCGTATGCAATATTGTTGCCCTTGATGTGATTCCATTTTTTAATTTCGGCAATAGTTACCCCATATTTTAGAGCTACACTAGCAATATTATCCCCTTTTTTAACTTTGTAATACACACTTTTGGTTGCGGCCAGACTTTCAGTATTAGCTCTAAGACTGTCTTTAACAACAGTTGTTTTAGCTAACATAAAGGGTTTTTCACTTTTGTCTTTTTCATATTGTGCGTAGGCATATATTTTGTCTTCGTTTGAGGCAAAAACGGCAACTTTTTCCTGTGGTAATCTTAAAAAATGGGTTTGATCGTGATAAAAAGGAACCACGTTTAGCTTGTAAGACGGATTTAAAAGCTGTAATTGTGCTACCGGGACATCTAGTAATTCCGATATTTGTTTGAACGTCATTTGACGTTTAATCATCACCGTATCTGTAGCAAAGTGTTTTACTTTGGCTCTATTAGGAACAATACCATGTTCTTTGTGGTATTCATAAATATACATGGTTGCTAAAAAAGCAGGTACATAACCTTGAGTTTCACGGGGTAAATTTTTTCGAATGTTCCAATAATTTTGTTGACCTCCAGAACGTCTGATGGCTTTGGCAACGTTTCCTGGTCCAGAGTTGTAGGCTGCTAAAACCAAATCCCAATCTCCAAATATCTTGTACATATTGGTCATATATTGCGTTGCAGCGTCGCTAGATTTCAGTGGATCACTTCTTTCATCTACATAAGAATCTATTTTAAGACCGTATTGTTTTCCGGTTTGATACATGAACTGCCACAATCCTGTAGCGCCCATTCGGGAAACTGCTTTAGGATTTAATGCCGACTCAACCACTGCTAGATATTTAATTTCGAGTGGGACATTTTGCTTTGCTAAGGCTTCCTCCATTAACGGAAAATAATATTCTGAAACTGCCATAAGGCGTTCAAAGGATTTTTTTCTGTTTTTCAAAAAAGATTTAATTAAGTTTTCTAATCCAGGATTGTACTCAATATTAAAAGGTGACTTTGCATCCATGGCAGCCAATCTTTGTTTAAGTAAATCTGTAGGCAATTCAAAATCTATGGCAAGATCAAGATTGGTATTTTTTATTTCTTCAGAGAATGAAGTAAATAAATCAAGATCGTTGAGTTCTTTCATCCACAAACTGTCAACGCGTGCGGCAACTTTATCGTTTACAAAGGTTTTCTTGATAGAATCGAGGTACGAAATTTTAGGTGCTATTTTTAAAATGGATTGGGTGTCATTTGCATCTTGTGCAAACAAATTGGCCGAAAACAAAAGTAATAGTGCAACAGTGGTATTTTTTATATTCATATTTTTACGATCAAAGACCTATATTTCAAATGATTACAAAGCTTGATTTACAAACTTAACGGGTTTTTTCTAAAAAACGTCTTTAAAAAGTGTTAAAAATGCAATAATTGATACATTTATAAGGAATATCTATCGATTTAAGAAAATAAGTGGCGATACCAAACTAAATTAGTATCCAAAATAAAAAACCTCAACAACTTTTTTCGTTGTTGAGGCCTAGTTTTCAATTAGTAGCCTGTAAAAACTACTTTAAAAATATATTTTTGCATTTACAAAGTGGTCTTTGGATCCTTATTCAAGGATAGCTGCAATACCAGGAAGTACTCTACCCTCAAGCATTTCTAGCATGGCTCCTCCTCCCGTAGACACATAGCTTACTTTGTCTTCTAGTCCAAATTGTTTTACTGCAGCCACAGAGTCACCACCACCCACAAGTGAAAAAGCTCCCTTGGCTGTAGCCTCGGCAATGTAATTCCCTAATGTAATAGTTCCATTTGCGAAATTTTCTAATTCAAATACTCCCAAAGGTCCATTCCACAATATCGTTTTAGATTCCATAATCACTTCTTTAAAAAGGTCTAATGATTTTGGTCCTGCGTCAAGACCTTGCCAGCCGTCTGGGATACTATTTACATCCACTACTTGCGTTTGAGCATCATTTGCAAAAGCATCTGCCGCTACAACATCAACCGGAAGATGTATTTGAACCCCTTTTTCTTTGGCTAAACGCAAAATTTCTAGTGCTAAGTCTTGTTTGTCATCTTCGCAAATAGAGTTTCCTATTTTGCCTCCTAGCGCTTTCACAAAAGTAAAAGTCATTCCGCCACCTATGATCATGTGGTCTACTTTATCTAAAATATTTTCGATCACTGTGATTTTAGAAGAAACTTTAGAACCACCCAAAACCGCAGTAACTGGTTTTTCACTGTTTTTCAACACCTTATTTAAACTCTCAATTTCTTTGGCAAGCAACAACCCAAAACATTTATGCTCTGGAAAAAACTGTGCGATGATAGTGGTAGATGCATGTGCTCTATGCGCTGTACCAAAAGCATCATTCACATAAATATCTCCTAGACTGGCTAATTCTTTGGCAAAAGCTACGTCTCCTGCCTCTTCCTCTGGATGAAAGCGTAAATTTTCAAGAATCAATACGCTTCCTGCTGCCAAGTTTTGCGAAGCCTCTTGAGCCACTTCACCCACACAATTTGATGCAAATTGAACCGGAACACCCAGGATTTCTGAAGTAGTTTGTACAATATGTTGTAGTGAATATTTGGCTTCTACACCTTTTGGTCGTCCTAAATGCGACATTAATATTACGCTTCCCCCTTGTGCTAAAATAGCATCAATAGTAGGTTTGGCTGCTTCAATACGCGTGGAATCAGTTACTTGAAATTGCTCGTCTAATGGCACGTTAAAATCTACTCGAATGAGCGCTTTCTTATTTTTAAAATCGAAATCTTGTACGGTTTTCATGTGTATGTTGTTATTGTTTGTTTTTTCAAGGAGAAACAAATATAGCACTTTTAGTATGGTAACAAATTGGTGAAAACCAAAAAATCTACTTTAGTTACTAACGAAATCGTTATCAATTACGAACTAATAACACAACACTGCTTCGGAGCTACAGTCGCTTCCTAAAAATTACATTTAGAATAGCGACATTGAACAAAACCTAAAGGATGGAAACAAAAAATCCGATTGTGGGGACAATCGGATTGTAAGTGGGTTTCGTGCATTGCTTTAATCAATAATTGGGTTTTGCGTACATGGGCAATCACTTACTCCTTGAAGGAAGTCAAGACCTATAGTCACAACGTGCGTTCCAGAGTTAAAACTCCCTAAACGATTCAAAATTACTTGGTACGAATACCCAAAATAAAAATTCGATTTCTTAAATCCTACCATAGGGCCTACGTTAAGCGGTTTTCCTATTTGATCATTTAAGAATCGGTACGATGCACCTGCCCATAAATAATCATCATTACGATCGTATTTACGATATTTGATGTTGATATCGGTACTAGAACGTTTATCTCCAGCAAAATATTGGTAGTAAACTGAAGGTTCAAACTCTGACCTGTTGTAGGTTCTACTTCTAAATACATATCCTGAATAAACTTGGTAGTTCCGAACCAAACTCGGCTCCACTCCACTAAATTGATCAATATCTTTGTCCAAAATGTTACTGGCATTGAAACTCACATAATAGGCTTTGTTACGATATAAGAAACCCACATCAAAATTGTTATTGGCCACAAACCTATTGTTGTTTATAGTAGGGTCATTATTGATAGGTTGTAAAGCATCAACATCTATTTTAAAGGTGTTCAAGTTATACGAAATACCAAAAGATAAATACTGCTTTGAATAATAATCCAAGATAATGTGGTGTGCAAAAGAGGCTTTGATCCCTTGTTGCATCGTATTTCCGTTTTTATCATTGTACGCAGAAATTCCCACACCCGATTGATCAGCCACCCTAAAATCAGCATAAATAGATTGGTTTTCAGGTGCGCCTTTAATTCCTACCCACTGCGTCAAGCCATTGGCACGTATCCTCAAGTTATCCCCAATACCGGCAAAAGTAGGAGAAACCACAAAAGGATTATCCGCAAGATATTGCGTAAAAACGGGCAAGTTTAACTCTTGGCCGTGGCTTGAACCCACCACCAAGAGCAACATTGAAAGGATGATTTTTTTCATTTTACTATATTTTTTTGAGAACATATGCAATTCTCTATATTATCTGTACAATGTGAAATGTCCAACAAATTCTCGAGCATCTTGTACATTTCTCAATCTAAGGATGTACCAGTAATCTCCCGAAGGTAATTCATTTCCGTTGTATTTACCATTCCAAGACTGACCTTCTCTGTATGTGCCTATTTTACGGCCGTATCTGTCAAATACTTCAAAGATTAAATCTTTGTAATTAATTGTATTTGTTGGCGCCCAAGTATCATTATTACCGTCCCCATTTGGTGTAAACACATTTGGAATCTTGATATCAATGAACTCAAAATAACGAGTAGCTGTTGCAGAACAACCATTGGCATCAGTAACCGTCACCGTGTAATCACCCGATTTGTAAATGATGAAATTACCTTGACTTCCTTGAGGCTCTCCGTTTAAGCTGTATTGGTAGTTACCAAAACCTCCTGAAACAGTAGAAACAATCTCATTCAATCCGCCATCAGACAGTGCGATTGTAATTGGATTTATTTGATCTACATTAAAGATTACTTGCTTGATACAACCGTTAGTATGTCTTACATCAACAGTATGTCTACCTGCGCTCAAGTTATTGAACACATTACTGGTTTGGAACACTAATGACCCATCAAGTGAATAATCTAAGTCAGCAGGCACGTTTCCAGCAGCTACCGTAATGGTTACTGAGTTCACTTGACTGTTGTTCACACAATCATAGTTGACATCTGCTTCAGGATTAAGCGTTACTGGTTCTCCAAGCATAACAGAAAAATCGCTTTCACAACCATTAGCATCACGTATGTATACAATTTGTTCGTTTCCAGATAAACCACTGAAATCAAATTGTGTTTGTGTAAGCGTTCCCGTAGTGTAGGTTCCGTTTCTATTATTTAAACTTACACTGTATGGAGCGTTTCCTCCTGTAATGTTTATGCTAAAAGCTCCATCTGCATCACCCGCACATACTTCTGGAACCGAACTGTTAGGAAGCACAGTAGCAAATATAGATGATGGATCTGTGATTACTACCGGTGGCATTGGAGCTTGGCAACCGTTTTGATCTTGTACAATAAAAGTGTATGTTCCTGGACTTAAGTTTTCAAAAACACCCGATTCAAAAAATTGATCTGATCTGGTAGATATAGCATATTGAATGATTCCTGTTCCACCTGATCCTGTGATAACAACACGACCATTGCGTTCACCTGCACACGTAATAGGTGTTACAACGTGCGTTTGAGTAAGTGGCACTTGCGGTTCTATTATGTTTACAACACTAGAAGTTACCGCAGCACAATCTTGGCTTACTACACGAACTACATAATTTCCAGCAGGAATATTGGTAAAGTTACCCGGTGTAGTTTGTGTTACCGTAAATGGTACTGGATTGCCCGTACTATCTAAAAGTGTGTACACATAGTTACCTAAACCTCCCTGTGCCAAAGCAACAATCACTCCTGATGCATCACCTGTACAATTGATCCTTGCGTTTTGAATATCCAATTCAAGGGTTAACGCAGGAACCTCTTCAATTTTAACATCGTTAGAGATGAAACTTACACAACCGTTATTATCACGAATGTAGTAGCTATGCGTTCCTACAGGTACAGAGAATGTAGCTGTGTTACCTACCATTATTGTTGCAGTTGCAAAATTAGGGGTAGTGCTGTATGTATACGGTGCCGTTCCACCAGCAGCTGTAAGCGTAAGTCTAGCATTAGTAGCACATGTTTTGGCTGTAGCCAATGCTAAAGCTGCCGTTACTCTTGTTGGTTCATTGATCACAATATTACTTGATGTTGTAGCACAAGACCAAGAATCAGATACTCGTACTTGATACGTACCAGCACCTAAATTGTTGAACGTATTGGCACTTTGTGGTCCACTGGTTGTTACCATACCGCCTGCGTCAGTTCTAATCAAGGTATATAAATAACTTCCAGATCCACCAGTAGGTCCTGTAGTTACCGTGATAGTAGCACTTGTGTCGTTAATACAAGAAACAAGAGTAGTACTAGGTACTGCTACAAAAGCAATAAGTGTTGGATTATTAAGTACTACAATTTCAGAGTTCACACATCCTTTACTGTCTCTCACATTTACAGTGTAAGAACCAGCAGTTAAGCCTGTGAATACCGTTTGAGTTCCATACGCTACACTTTGTGCTGCTGTAGGACCTACCAATTCAAATTGATAGCTTCCTGGCCAACCTCCTGTTGCTGCAACAGATATAGAACCATCATTATTACCTGTTACACAAGTAATCTCTGTATGGGTTTCAGTTATATCAAGTGCTGCAGCTGGTGCCGCAATTGTAAAGCTTGTTGTAACTGTACAATCTGGGGTTTGAGACAAGGTAGCACTTATTGTGTATGTTCCTGCCGCTAGACCTGTAAGCGTAATTGGTCCTGCGTTAGTAGCAGTACCACTTCCTACATTTAAGCCCGCAGCATTTTGAAGCGTATAGCTAAAAGGTCCTGCTTCATTACCATTAACTGGTGTTGTAGTGATCAAACGATCAACTAATGTTATGGTGGCTGTTCCATTCGTATCATTCAAACACGTTACATCAGTAGTAGCGTTAACCACCAAATCAAAAGTGTTTGGATTGTTTACAAAATGAACCGCACGTATTTCGCAATTCGTATCTAAGTTGCGAACGGTAATGTTGTAATCCCCAATTGGTAAATTAGTAAATATACCATCAGTATTTGTTGTAGTTGGATACAGACCTGTTAAAGCTCCTGTAATTGGATCTTTGTACACAATAGTATATTCTAAATTAGGAGTGGCAGTTGCAGGATTTGTAGCAACACTTACAGTAATATTTTCTAGCACGGCGCAAGTGATAGGTCGATTAACAGTTACCGATACAGCATCAAGTGCTACGTAAGGTGCAATAGTTATTGGAGTTGTAGTGCTACCCACGCATCCACGATTATCAAATACGTTTACCGTATAGTTTCCGCCAGTAAGTACCGTTTCTGTATACACATTACTGTTTCCAAATTGTACGCGTGTACCATTTCGTAAAAACTCGTAATTCAAGTACGTTCCTGAACCTCCTGTTACTCCCGTTACTGTAATAGTAGCAAGGTTGCCGGTGTTACCCGTTACACAACCAAACTGTACCACAGTTGGTGCTGGAACCGTAATTAATCCTGGTTGATTAATAGTTATTGATGCTGTAGCATCACAACCTCTGCTAGAAATCACTCTAACCGTGTACGTTCCTGCCACTAAATTACTAAACACGTTTGAAGCTTGTGGCAATCCTGAGTTAAGACTGTATAAGTATACTGGGTTATCGTTGATACCTGGTGCTGGAGTATCAAATGATGCAGTAATAGTTCCGTCATTACCACCGTTGCAGGTTACATCGGTTTTAGCCAATGCAAATCCAGTAACTAAAGTAGCTGCTTGTAAGTTTACTGGAACAAATACTTCACATAAAGTTGTTGTATCACGAACACCAATAATATGGTTTCCTGCTGCAACTGCGTTAAACGCTGTTACTGCTGCAAAAGGGGCACCATCAATATTGTACACAAAGTTTCCTGAACCTCCTGTAGTGCTTACCGTTATTTGTCCGTCACCGCCAGTACAAGATACTGGAATGCTCACCACTGGTGTTAAAATTAAAGGATTAACTATAGAAACAACAGTTGCTGCTGAAATACATCCATTAGCATCACGAACTGTAATATTATAATTACCAGGTGCATTTACAGTAATCACATTTCCAGATTGGTAGTTGCTACCATCAGCACTGTATTCTAGTGCTGGACTAAAGCCAGATGCTGTTACCGTAATGTTATACGTTCCTGTTGCACTCGGACACTGCGTAGCTACTGCTGAAGCAATAGTAGGATTAGCATCTACTAGAATGGTTTGTGGTTTGTTGATTGGACAACCATTTGCATCTAATACATAAACAATCCAGTTCATATTGGTACCATTGTTGGTGTCAACTACAAGCGAATTGCTCAAACCATAAGAAGTAACTGCAGGTGCTGGTGCTGTAGCTAGTGCTACCGCATACTTATAATCAGGGGTTCCACCTGTAGCCATTACCGTAATCGTTGCAGTATCTACATTACAATTAATATTGGTAGCCGTGCTGTTAAAATCAAGTACTTGAGCAACATCAACTATTGTAAATGGTACATCAGCTGTACATCCTGTGGTAGTATCTACCACTTGTAGGTTATAATTTCCTGGTACCAATGCGGTAAGGCTTACCGTGTTTCCTGCAATTACTGGAGAACCAGTACCTACTGTTAGCGTTGCAGTATAACCCGCTGAATTACTTACCGTAAATGTTGCTGTTCCGTTATTAGCGTTAAAACAAGTTTCGTTTGTAATGGTTGCTACTGTTGCTGCAATGTTTACACGTGGAGCCACTGTGTACAATTCTTGGTACGTACATCCATTAGCATCTGTTACTTGGAACATATAATCGCCTGCTGCTAAACCTGCAAAACTATTGGAACCAAAATTATTAATAACAGAGGGCGAAACCATTTGATAGGTAAATGGACCTACACCGTTTGTAACACTGTTTATGAGTACCGTACTTGTTGTACTTGTAGCTGGTGCACAATAAATCAATGAACCTGAAATATCCATATTTGTTGG
>NZ_QKNZ01000021.1:0-38538 GCF_014156605.1 Flavobacterium sp. SOK18b | reverse complement strand
GCCATAGGTGGATATGCACTTCATATACCATTACATACCACTTCGGCACATGAAATCCTTGATCACCATGTAGAGCACCCTAATTTTCTAACTATAGAAAAGCTAACAGATGTATTACCTTTTCTACAATTTTATCCTTTAAAATTTATTTTCTGATTTCAGATCCGCATTTTAAAACCATTGATTTTATTTTTTTTCGCGTTATAAAAAATATATGCAAAAACATATTCGTTATTTTTTTATCAATCCCTTAGTGTTGCTGGTAATTTATAGAATTAAAAGTAAATATTGCATAATTAACTGATTGAAATTTCTCATCAAAATATATGTTGTAAATTTGCAAAGAATTTAAAAATCATAAAAAATGAAAAATTTAATGTTTGCATTAGTTTTTGCAGGTGCAGTTTCTTCTGTAAATGCTCAAACTGAAACTAAAGAAGTAAAAAATACAGATTACAACAAATGGTCTATTGAATTAGCTGGTGGTGTTAACAAACCACAAAGACCAATGGGATCAGGTTATTTTACTTCAACTCCAAGTCCTTATGTTGCCGATCTAGGTGTACGTTACATGTTTAACAATAAATTTGGTTTGAAAGCTGATTTTGGATACAACAGTTTTGAAGGAAAAAGCAACTCTGCTAATTTTGATACAAAATATTACAGAGCTAATCTTCAAGCAGTAGCAAACTTAGGTAGAATTATGAGCTTTGAAACTTGGACTAATACAATAGGTTTATTAGGACATGCTGGTTTTGGTTTAGCTCAATTAGAGGATCAAAATTCTGCTTTAAAAGACAGAATGGGTAATTTTATGGCAGGTATTACTGGTCAAATTAAATTATCAAACAGAATTGCTCTTACAGGTGATTTCACAACTATCCTTAATGCTGCACAAGATGCAACTTTTGATGCTTCAACAACTAGAAACGCAAGAGGATTCTCTGGAATTTTGTTTAATGGTACTGTAGGTTTAACAGTTTACTTAGGTAGTAATGAAAAACATGCTGACTGGGTACTTGACAACAACAGCGAAATTGACAAATTAAAGCAACAAATTGCTGATATTGAAACTTCAATGTTAGATACAGATAAAGATGGTGTTGCTGATTATTTAGATCAAGAGCCTAACACTATTGGTGGTGTAATGGTTGATACTAAAGGTAAATCTATTGACTTGAACAACAATAATGTTCCTGACGAATTAGAAAGCTATTTATTGAAAACTTACGGAAGTAATACTGATAAATCAGCTATCGTAAACAACAGTACATTAATCAAAAACTTAATCAACGAAGGTTACGTAAGTACTTATTTTGATTATAACAAATCTACTCCAACAAACGTTTCTACTGAAGGAATTGATTTTATCTTGACTTACTTAAGAAACAACCCATCTGCATCAGTTGACATTATTGGTCATGCTGACGAGTTAGGAAGATCTGAGTACAACGATAAATTATCTACAGCTAGAGCTAATAGTGTAAAAGCTGTTTTAGTAAAAGCTAATATCGACGCTTCAAGATTGAACGTTGTTGCAGCTGGTGAAGATGCTTCAGTAGCAAAAGATTCAGATGCAGCTAGAAAATTAGTAAGAAGAGTTACTTTCAGAGTAAAATAATTCTCCACTTATAATTACTTAAAAGCCCTAAAGGAAATTCTTTTAGGGCTTTTTTTATATTTAACAATCAAAGAAATTAGAAGTGCATGGCTGAATTAAAAATTAGCAATACTTTTGAAAAAAAAATTAATTCCATTCCCTTTGAAACAACTTTTAGACATCGATAATTGGGCGCGTAAAGAACATTTTCAATTCTTTAAACAATTTGAAGAGCCTTTTTTTGGGGCAACCGTGCAAATTGATTGTTCACTGGCTTACGCCAAAGCTAAAACGCTAAACACCTCCTTTTTTAGCTACTATCTTCATAAAACACTTTTGGCTGTTA
Source organism: Flavobacterium sp. SOK18b (assembly GCF_014156605.1). Lineage (NCBI taxonomy): Bacteria > Pseudomonadati > Bacteroidota > Flavobacteriia > Flavobacteriales > Flavobacteriaceae > Flavobacterium > Flavobacterium sp. SOK18b. The sequence continues at coordinate 36,592 of NZ_QKNZ01000021.1, read as the reverse complement.
ATGCCATAGAACCTTTTAGATATCGCATTGACGGGGAAACCGTTATAATACACGATCACATCAATGCATCAGCAACAATAGGAAGAGAAGACGGGACTTTTGGCTTTTCTTTGATTGAATTCGACCCAGATTATATTGTTTTTGAAACCAGTACCGCAACAGAAATTGAACGTATTCAAACCACCACCGGACTTTTTACCCGAACTTTTAATGATGATAATGTTATTCATTTCTCGGCGGTTCCTTGGTTAGACTTTACTTCTCTATCACATGCAAGAAGTTTTAGTTTTCCTGACAGTTGTCCAAAAATCTCCTTTGGAAAAATGACAATTGACAGCAATGGAAAAAGAACCATGCCCATGTCCATACACGTTCACCACGGTTTAATCGACGGCTTACACCTAGGCCAATTTGTGGATTACTTTCAAGAATTGATGAACCAATAAGCTAAGCATCGCTTGAGTTTAATAAATTAACTAAAAGTCATTTTCCGCCATGTTCCCAATAGCATTTCATCCTATTTACCAGCATCCGTTACCAGAAGGGCATCGATTTCCCATGCTTAAATACGAACTGCTTCCGCAACAATTGTTGCATGAAGGAACCGCATTGCCAACTGATTTTTACCAACCCGAAATTTGCGATTTAGCACCCGTTTTAGCTATTCATCAAAAAGAGTACGTCACAGGTTTACTGGATCTTACATTAGATGCAAAAGCAGTGCGTAAAATTGGTTTTCCACTTTCAAAAGAACTTATAGAACGTGAACTCATCATTGCACGAGGAACTATTTTTGGCGCACAAAAATCATTTGACACGAAAGTCTCATTCAATATTGCAGGTGGTACGCACCATGCTTACACAGATCATGGCGAAGCATTTTGTTTATTAAACGACCAAGCCATTGCTGCACAGTTTTTATTGGACACTAAAATGGCCAAAAAGATTTTAATCATCGATTTAGATGTACATCAGGGAAACGGAACTGCTGAGATTTTTCAAAACAATTCAAAAGTATTTACGTTTTCTACACATGGCAAAACAAATTATCCGTTCAAGAAAGAAACGTCAGATTTAGACATTGCATTTGACGATGGAACAACCGATGCGGAGTTCTTGCAAACCCTTGCAACTGTAATTCCGCAATTGATAGAAACGCAAAAACCCGATTTCATATTTTATTTGGCGGGTGTCGATATTTTGGCCACAGATAAACTAGGGAAATTAGGTTGTACCCTTGATGGTTGTAAAAAACGAGATGAATTGGTTTTTGAATTGTGTTCCAAATTCCAAATTCCAGTACAAGTTTCTATGGGTGGCGGCTACTCTCCCGATATAAAAACTATTATTGAAGCCCACGCCAATACCTATCGAGTGGCAAAAAATATTTTTTAAAAGTATTCTAATAATTCAAAACAATAAGAACTGATTCATACTTTTTTAATTACAAAAAAAAACACGAACCTCAATTAAGAAATCCGTGCATTTTATAAAATATTAAGAATACTATTTTCCTAAAAGCAATACTTCACTTGCTACTATTTCGGTAATGTAGCGCTTTTCACCGTTTTTATCCTCGTAAGTTCTGTGGGATAATTTTGCTTCAATTCCAATCTCTCTGCCTTTAGTCACAAACTTTTCAATGATCTCAGCTGTTTTTCCCCAAGCGGTAACACGGTGCCACTCTGTTTGCTCTACTTTGTCTCCGTTTTCTTTGTAATACACATCATTTGTAGCGATGCTCACGGTGGCTAATTTTTTTCCTCCTTCAAGTGTTTTAACTTCTGGATCTTGACCTACTCTTCCGATTAATTGTACTCTGTTTTTCATGGCGTGTAAATTTAATTATTGGTGTATATGTTTATTTGTTAAAACGTTCATTCGAATCAACAGGGCAAAGATGCGACAGTTTCAAAACAAGAATCGGTTGCTAACTGTTTACTTTCGGTTGTAACTATTTGTAACCGTTTGTAAATGTTAAAAAAAAAGGTATATTTGTTGTAAATCAATTTATTATGCAGGCCAAAATTAACAAAGTAGAATTACGAAATCTGAAATTTGACGACTACAAAGAACTTAAAAAATCAATGGTAGAGTCCTATCCAGAAATGACCGGTTCCTACTGGAGAGAACATCACATCGAAAAATTATTGAGTATTTTCCCAGAGGGTCAGCTCGTAATTTTGGTTGACGGTAAAGTTGTTGGCTCCGCATTATCCCTTATCGTTGATGAAAGTTTAGTCGATAAAAATCATAATTATTCAGACATTACTGGAAAATATACCTTTTCTACCCACAATCAGAAAGGCGATATTTTATACGGAATAGATGTTTTTATACACCCCAATTACAGAGGTCTCAGACTTGGAAGAAGACTTTATGACGCCCGAAAAGAGCTGTGCGAACAATTGAATTTGAAGGCTATTGTTTTTGCAGGACGAATACCTAATTACGGAAAACACGCCGATACACTTAGCCCAAAAGATTATATTGATAAAGTGAAAAGAAAAGAAATGCACGACTCAGTACTTTCTTTTCAATTAAGCAATGATTTTCACGTAATCCGGGTGATGAAAAATTATCTCGAAGGCGATACAGATAGCAAAGAATTTGCTGTTTTACTAGAGTGGAACAACATTTATTATGACGAAAGCCCTAAGCTAATCAACCTTGCAAAAAGCGTGATCCGTTTAGGACTTGTACAATGGCAAATGCGCCAATTGAATAATCTTGAAGCCTTATTTGAACAATGTGAGTTTTTTGTAGATGTTGTATCCGGTTACGGTAGTGACTTTGCGTTGTTTCCAGAACTTTTTACGGCTCCTTTAATGGCCGATTACAACCATTTATCTGAGGCCGAAGCCATACGAGAACTAGCCAAACATACAGATCCCATTCACAAACGCTTTCAAGAATTAGCCATTTCATATAACATCAATATCATTACAGGTAGTATGCCGTACCTGGATAACGGTACTTTATATAATGTTGGTTTCTTGTGCAAAAGAGACGGAACCTCTGAAATGTATGCCAAAATCCACGTTACACCTAATGAAGTACAGCATTGGGGAATGACGGGCGGCTCTACCATTAAAACTTTTGATACAGATTGTGGCAAAATAGGAATCATGATTTGCTATGATGTGGAATTTCCAGAACTTTCCCGCTTGATGGCTGATGAAGGTATGAATATCTTATTTGTTCCTTTCTTAACCGATACACAAAACGCTTACACCCGTGTAAAGCATTGTGCACAGGCACGAGCTATAGAAAACGAATGTTATGTTGCCATTGCTGGTTGTGTGGGGAATTTACCAAAAGTGAATAATATGGATATTCAATACGCACAATCGGCCGTTTTTACTCCTTCAGACTTTGCTTTTCCTAGTAACGGAATCAAAGCCGAAGCGACACCAAATACCGAAATGACCCTTATTGTAGATGTAGACTTAGATTTGCTAAAAGAATTGCATGAGCACGGCAGTGTTCGCATCCTTAAAGACCGTAGAACTGACTTATACGACATCAAAAAAATAAATCCATGAATAAAACCTGTTTAGAATGCGGAGAAAAAATTGTGGGACGCGAGGACAAGAAATTTTGTAGTGATGGTTGTCGCAATGCTTACAATAATAAAATAAACAAGGATAGCACCAATTACATGCGCAACATCAACAACAGGTTGCGCAAAAACTATCGCATTTTATCAGAACTAAATACCGAAGGAAAATCTAAAACTACACGTTCAAAACTCGTAAGTAAAGGTTTTGATTTTGAATACTTTACCAATATTCTTAATACAAAAACGGGCAACACTTATTATTTTTTATATGACCAAGGATACATGGTCTTAGACAATGATTTTTATATGCTTGTCAAAAAAGACATCTAAATACCACAACCCCAAAACCTATTAACCAAAAATGAAAAAAGATTTTTCTTCAATTTACATGAGTGCTTTTATTCTTGTTGTATTAGCGGCACTATATTACACCATGATGCCGCAATTTACTTCAGACAAGGACACATCACTAGTAGATTTTTCTGCAACACGGGCTTTTGAACAAGTAAAAGCTATCGCGCAAAAACCTCATTATGTAGGATCCAAAAACCATGAAATAGTTGCCAATTATTTACAGCAGGAACTTGAAAGTTTGGGTCTAGAAACCACCCTTCAAGAAGGTTATACACTAAGTGATTGGGGAAATCTAGTATATTCTAAAAATGTTTTGGCACGCATAAAGGGATCTTCAAATTCTAAGGCACTCTTACTCCTTTCTCATTATGATAGTGCACCACATTCTTATTCTCCCGGTGCTAGTGATGCTGGATCTGGTGTAGCAACTATCATTGAAGGAATTAGAGCATTTTTGTATACCAAAACACCTCATAAAAATGACATCATCATCATGTTTTCTGATGGTGAAGAATTAGGGCTTAACGGCGCAGCACTTTTTGTAAACCAGCACAAATGGGCCAAAGATATCGGAGTCGTTTTAAACTTTGAAGCAAGAGGCACATCAGGACCTAGTTACATGCTTATGGAGACCAATGCCGGGAACGCATCATTGGTTAAAGAATTTGCCGAAGCCAAAACCACATTTCCGGTGTCAAACTCTTTGATGTACAGCATTTATAAAATGTTACCTAACGATACTGATTTGACTGTATTTAGAGAACAAGGAAACATACAAGGGTATAATTTTGCGTTTATAGATGACCACTACAATTACCACACCGCTCAAGACAATACAGCGCACTTAGATCTTAATACTCTTGAGCATCAAGGAACGTATTTAATGCCTTTGCTAAAACATTTTTCCAATACAAACTTAAACACACCAGCATCTCCAGAGGATTTTGTTTATTTTAGCTTGCCTTACACTTTTGTGTATTACCCATTTAGCTGGACTATTCCAGTGGTCATAGGCTGCTTTGTGATGCTGGTATTTTTTATATTCATAGGAAGAGCTAAACATCTTTTAACATTTCAAGACATTGGTAAAGGGTTTGTTCCTCTTTTTGGCGCACTACTTACTGCAGGACTTGTTACATTTTTAGGTTGGAAACTTCTCCTCGTACTCTATCCGCAATACAACGATTTACTTAACGGGTTTACCTATAACGGGCATGAATATATAGCAGCTTTTGTATTCTTATCACTTGCAATAACGATGGCGTTTTACGGCCATTTTTCAAATAAAAAGAGAACCATGAGTCATTATGTAGCACCACTAACATTGTGGATACTTATAAATGGTTTATTAGCGATATATTTACCTGGGGCTGGGTTTTTAATTATTCCTGTATGTTTTGGATTGTTAGTTTTTGGACTATTTGTAGTTACTCAAAAATCAAGTAAAACAGTCAATTTAATACTTAGTATTCCTGCATTATTAATTATCACTCCATTTATTCAAATGTTTCCTGTGGGACTAGGTTTAAAGGTTCTTTTTGGCAGTTCAATATTAACGGTTTTAACGGTGGGAATTCTCTATTTTGTTTTTGGGGCGTACGCCAAAAAAAGAATTTGGACTATATGCTTTTTATTTATATCTATCGGTTTTTTTGCAAAAGCACATTATGATTCGGGTTATGAATTTGGAAAAGCTAAATCAAATAGCCTACTTTATGTATATGATTCTGATAAAAAAACAGCAAAATGGGCTACTTATGATAGTAATCTTGACACTTGGACCAAAACGTATTTGGGCAATAATCCAGAAAAAGCCTCAACGCTCAACGAGCTTCCCTTATTTAGCAAATACAACTCTGGTTTCACCTTTACTACCGCTGCACCCGTAAAAAACATTACTCCGCCTACAGTTACTTTTATTTATGATAGAACTTTTGGTACAAAAAGGTATTTAAAAATCCAAATAGCTCCAAATAGAAATGTAAACCGCTACGATGTGTTTGCCAATGAAGGCATGAAAATCAACAATTTTATAGCTAATGGAACAACAGCTGTCGATCACAAAAAAGGAGCATACGAACGAAAAGGTAAAAAAATTGTTAGCTATTATGTGGTAAACAATGCTCCGCTTGTTCTGCAATTTGACATAGAATCTGGAAATAAATTTGACATGGAATTGCTAGAAAGCTCTTTCGATTTAACAACAAACCCAGTATTTGAAATGTCAAAAAGAGAAAACTGGATGATGCCTACACCTTTTGTATTGAATGATGCAGTTATCATTAGGCAAAAAATAAAACCTAGTCCTGTTGTTGTAGTTCCACCAGTGAAGCTCACGGCACCAGTTGGCTACAGCAGGTACAAAAAACAATCTTTACAAGACAGCTTGTCAACAAAGTAAGCACAAAATCATGAAAAAAATTAGCATTCTCGGTTGCGGATGGTTGGGCTTGCCATTGGCGAAAGCCTTAAGACAAAATGGGTATTTAGTAAAAGGCTCGACAACCTCAACTGAAAAATTACCACTTTTGGACCAATGGGGGATAACGCCTTATTTAATTTCATTATCAGAGGACAAAGTCATAGGCAACATGACCGATTTCCTGCAGGATTCTGAAACACTTATTATTGACATACCTCCAAAATTACGAGGAACCGAAAAAGAGAATTTTATTTCAAAAATTAAAAATACAATTCCCTTTATACAAAATTCAACCGTTGATAAGGTACTTTTTGTCTCGTCAACATCTGTCTATAAGGATGAAAATGAATTGGTAACAGAAGAAACAATTCCTAAGCCAGACACAGAAAGTGGCAAGCAATTGCTGGCAACCGAACAACTTTTACAAAGTTCTATTGATTTTAAAACTACAATAGTTCGTTTTGGAGGCCTCATTGGTGCCGATCGTCATCCCATAAAATTCCTGGCGGGCAGAGAAAATTTAGAAAACCCAGATGCTCCCATAAACTTAATTCATCAAGAGGATTGCATAGGGATTATCAACGCTATTTTGTCACAACAAGTTTGGGGCGAAATCTTTAATGCAGTTACACCATATCATCCTAGCAGAAAGGACTATTACACTCAAAAAGCGGTAGACTATGATTTGGCTTTGCCAAAATTTGATCAACAAGGTCTAATTTCTGGAAAAACTATTTCAAGTTCTAAAACCGAATCGGTTTTAAAGTATACTTTTGCACAACCAAATTTATAATGTGAAAACTAAAATTAAGAACGCTTTTTCGTCAAGAGTAAACGCTATTGGATTGCCCATTTTGGCCTTATGTTGGATCAGTTTTTTTTGGGGAACCACCTGGATCGCCTCAAAAGAAGGCGTAAAACACATGCCCGCCCTGCAACTAGTAGCCATAAGGCAGTTTTTGGGAGGATTCCTTTATATTTCTTATTTCTTGTTCAAAAAAACGCCATGGCCCAAGGGAAAACAATGGAAAACCATCATCATCCTGAGCTTTTTAAACTTTGTTTTGAGCAACGCATTAAGTACATGGGGCGTGAAGTACATCAGCAGTGGTCTTGGTGCCATTATTGGGGCTTGTGTCCCGTTATGGATTGTCATTATCTCTTTCTTTCAAGGAGAGCGCTTGTCTAAGTTTTCTATTCTAGGTTTAATAATTAGTTTTAGTGGTGTTTGTATTATTTTTTATGATCATTTAAGCGATTTTTTAATTCCCGATTTTAAATTTGGCATCATAATCTCCATCATTTCCACATTGACATGGGCTTTTGGAACCTTATATACGAAACAGAAAGCAGCTAGTTTCAATCCGTACTTTAGTTTAGGAATCCAAATGTTCTTGTCTAGTATTTTAGTGTTTGCTTATACAGGTGCCGCAGGAATATCGGTTCCATTGCATGAGATACCAGCAATTTCATGGTGGTCTATTGCGTATTTGGTTATTTTTGGATCGGTACTTACTTTTATTGCCTTTATTTATGCGCTGCAACATTTACCGGCATCTATCAGTAGTGTTTACTCGTACATTAACCCAATTATTGCCGTGTTGCTTGGCGCTGTAATCTTTGGGGAAACCCTAAATGCAGCCATTGCCATAGGTGGTAGCGTAACTTTATTCGGTTTATATTTAGTAAATTACTCCTTGCGTAAAGCACGCGCAAAAGAATAAAACCACCAATAATTTACAACACTTATTCTTGATTTTAGGAGCAGGAATGCATCTTATCCAGTCGTTTTGTCCTGCTGTACGCTACAATCTCCTGTGCCATCCCGATGTTTCGGGACTAGCACAAGAGGATTTCCGCTGCCATCAGGGCTATGAAGATCGTATCGGTTTTCAGTAGAAAAAATAAAACCAAGCATCTTGCTGGCAAACAATACAATATCCAACGAAGGCCATCCTTAAATACGAAAGAGTTGACACCTAACAGGTTTTAAAAACGGGTTAGGTGTTTACTATATAATTGAAAAGAATTGACTTCGTTGCATTTAATTTTCAGCAATAGCAAAAAGTAGCAAGTTGGTTTTTTAAACGTTATTTATCTTACATTTGTATAGTTACAAGACCAAACCAACCAAAAAAACCTTTTATGCAGCACCATTTATGTAAAAACTGCGACCGTACCTTTGAAGGACACTTTTGTTCGTATTGCGGGCAAAAATCAAGCGTAAGCGAATTGAACATGCATGATTTAATTCATGAATTTTGGCACTCCATTACCCATACCGACAAAGGGATTTTAAAATTGGTGAAAGATTTATTTCTGCATCCTAAAAAAGTGTACCACGGTTATTTTGCTGGTCAACGTAAAACTTATTTTAGTCCAGTAACCTTTTTTCTAATCACCGCCACATTACTACTTCTTATTGGTGATAAAATATACGATTATGAAGATGCGGTACATATTGCCAACAATCCTTACGGTTATAATGAATTTGGTAGAACCGTATTTGAAGCAACCAAATTTAGGTCATTGTTTACCATTCCGTGTGAAGTATTAGTAACTTGGTTACTGTTTCGAAAGCGGTTTAATTTTGCTAAAAATGTGGTTTTTTGGATCTATTTTAATGCCTTGCTGTTTACCATAGACCTTATTGTTTCGCCTTTGTATTTCCCTTTTATATTATACAAAGCAACTATTGAATTGTATGTATTGTTTATTGGTTACGCCTTCTTGTTTTGGCATGTACTTGTGGTGTTTACCAATAAAAAATGGACTGATTATTTGATTAGTTTTTTAGTAGTAAATTGTTTTCACATCATCAACTACGTCACGATTTACTTGTTACTGTTTGGTACCAATGTTTTGAAACAAACAAAAACCAATAATGTGTTTGAATTTTTGATTCATCTTTACACGTTTTGATCTTAAGCCTAAGTTGAGACCTAACAGGTTTTAAAATACCTATTCGATTATTATAAAATTTAGAAACGATATAAAAATAAAAAACAAACAAAATTACTATGTTAGAAACCTTAATTGCACTGATTCCAGCTGTTTTACTAGTTATTGCAATGCTCTTAATCCTAGACTTATACTTATTAGTTCGAAAATACTTAAAGTTAAAAATTGAAGAACTGAAGAGAAATAAATAACTACTGACACATTATGTTATCTCAAAGTTGCTCATAAATCAATTCTTATTGCAATTAAAAAAGACTTAAAAGAAAGCCAATAAAACCTGTTAGGTCTGTACAAATTCCATTTGCTGATTTAGTAATGAAAATAAAACGATCTATCGTAGCCCCGATGGAAGCGGCATCTCCCGATATAGAAAAACAAGGCTTTTTTGCCGTAGTTTTTATTTATCGGGAATACAGCGCACAGCGGGACGAGTTGAGTACAAAGCAAAAAAGTGATGCTCCTAAAAACCAACACCTTTCCATTCCTTAAAATTTGACTTTTAGGCATAAAAAAACCCATTCGCCTTAACGAATGGGTTTTGCATTTATTAGATACTAAATTACCAGATTCTTACACGCTTTTCAGGTGCAATGAACATACCATCATTTTCTTTGATATCAAAAGCTTGATAAAAAGTATCAATGTTTTGCAAAGGCACATAAGCACGGTACATTCCTGGAGAGTGCGGATCTGTTTTTACTTGGTTTTTCAAAGCCTCATCACGCATTTTAGAACGCCAGATTGTTGACCAAGAAATGAAGAAACGCTGCTCAGGCGTGTATCCGTCAATCAAGCCTGGATTTCCGTTTTCTTTCAAGTACAATTGTAAACCGTCATAAGCCGCATTTACACCACCTAAATCACCAATATTTTCTCCCAATGTAAATTTACCATCTACAAAAGTCCCTGGAATTGGCTCCAATGCGCTGTACTGTGCCGCTAAAGCTCCTGTTAAAGCCGAGAATTGTTTTAAATCGTCAGCAGTCCACCAATCAACTAAGTTTCCGTCAGCGTTGTAACGCGATCCTGAATCGTCAAAACCATGTGAAATTTCGTGACCAATAACACCACCAATTCCGCCATAATTCACAGCTTCGTCAGCTTGGTAATTGTAAAATGGTGGTTGTAAGATAGCTGCTGGGAAAACAATCTCATTATTAGATGGGTTGTAATATGCATTTACCGTTTGTGGTGACATGCCCCAACGCTCTTTATCAACTGGTTTGTTCAACTCAGCAATATTTTCTTCAAAACGCCATTTGGCCATGCTCAAAGCATTTGAAAAAAAGCTTCCTCCTTCTTCTGGACTCTTGATAGTCAAAGCAGAATAGTCTTTCCATTTGTCAGGATATCCAATTTTGATTCTGGATTTGTTCAATTTAGCCAAGGCACTTACCTTAGTTTCAGCTGACATCCATGACAAGTTGTTGATTCTATTTTCGAAAGCACGGAAAATGTTTTTGATCATTTTTTCTGCTTTGGCTTTGGCCTCAGCTGGAAATTTTTTCTCTACGTATAATTTTCCTAAAGCTTCACCTACAGCACCATTGATCGTTTGCAATGCTCTTTCATCACGCGGTCTTTGGCTCACAGCACCTGTTAAGGTTTTTCCGTAAAACTCAAAGTTGGCGTTTTCAATATCGGTAGACAATTGGCTTGAAGCTCTGTTCAATAAACTCCAACGCATGTAGGCTTTCCAATCGTCAACTTTGTTTTCTTTCAACATAGTTTCCAGTGCCACCATGTATTTCGGTTGTGATACAATTACAGTATCAACTTTGGCTAAACCAATTTTAGTAAAATACGTATTCCAGTTGATTGATGGTGTTAATTTACTCAACTCCGCCAAAGTCATTGGGTTGTATGACTTACGACGGTCTCTGCGCTCTACTCTGTCTAATCTTGGTTTTGACATGGCGATTTCAAGCGCTAAAATTTTCTCTGCGTTTGCCTGAGCTACCGCTGGCTTATCGCCAAGAAATTGTAGCATTTTAGCAACGTGAAGTACGTATTTTGCACGTTTTTCTTTTGAGTCGGCATCCTCAGAAACATAATAATCTCTGTCTGGCAAACCTACTCCACCTGGGCCTACATTTATTACATTTCGGCTACTGTTTTTAGCATCAGTACCTACACCTGCTCCCATGAAACCAATACCACCAATTGGCTCCATTTCGATTAATAATGCTTCAAGATCTTTAGCATTTTTAACCGCATCAATTTTTTTAAGGAAAGGTTTCAATGGCGCAATTCCCATTTTGTTACGACCAACTGTGTCCAAAATAGATTTGTACAAATTAATCGCTTTACCTTGATCCGTATTTGATTTGTAAGTTGGGTTTGTAGCTGCTTCTTTTAAAATAGCTAACGCATCCGCATCTGTTCTTTGACGTAGTTCATCAAAACTTCCCCAACGGGTTCTATCCGCAGGAATGGCAGTGTTGTCTAACCAAGTTCCATTCACATAACGAAAGAAATCGTTACTTGGCTTTACTTTTTTGTCCATGTAATTCACATTGATCCCTGGTTCTTTAACCGTAGGATTACTTTGGGCTTGACCCACTGCAAAAGCCATCATTGCAGGAATCACAAAAAGCAATTGCTTATTGTTGGTTTTTTTCATTTTATTTAGTTTTTTAGTTAAGTAAACAAAGCTATTAATAAATAGTATGATAATATAAGTTCCCTAAGATTATCACAAAAGATTTCTATTTGACACAAAAATTTGAAAAAGGTTTAAACCCTGCAGCCTTTTTTTTATCTAAAAGCAAGTTTCCACTAAAAATAAAACTCTGTTAATTACAATACAAAACCATTTGCGTTTGTGTATTTTTGCACCAAAATAGAACTATGTTAGAAATCTTAAAAAAATACCGTTTGTTTCTAGGAATTTTCGGTGTGCTTTCGGTCATTATTTTATCTCTTTTCTACTCGGCATTAAAGCCTGCAAAGTCACTTCCAATTTACAATCCAGCTGATGTTAATCCTGAACTAGTAGATAGCACCGTACAATACAAAAGTAAATACCATACTATAGCTGATTTTTCATTTGTAAACCAAAATGGAAAAACCATTACACAAAAAGATTATGAAGGAAAAGTCTATGTAGCTGATTTCTTTTTTACAACTTGTGGCTCCATTTGCCCTAAAATGTCAGTGAATCTAGAGGGAATTCAAAAAGCTTTCGCCAACAATCCTAAAGTGAAATTATTATCTCATACCGTTTTCCCAGAGACGGATAGCGTTCCTGTTTTAAAAGCTTACGCCAAAAAACATAATGTGGACGATGCCAAATGGAATTTAGTTACCGGCGATAAAAAAGAAATCTATGCCATGGCTAGAAAATCCTACTTGGCTGTAAAACTGGGTAAACCAAGTGAATTATACGATATGGTGCACACTGAAAATTTTGTTTTAGTTGACACCAAAAAAAGAGTTCGGGGCTTTTATGACGGTACTAATAAAGAGGATATGAAGCGCTTGATAGAAGACATCCATTTTTTAATCCAAGAATAATTTAAAACGGCATTACATTTATATTCATAATACATTTAATACAACTGTTTTAGGCTAGCTATTGAAGGTTAATAATTGTTACTTCAATAAGTTGTGTTTGCTGTAAAATGTGTATTTTTGCAATCTTAATTCAATCTAAATAAGTTTTGCTTACTACCATATATTCCTTAAAAAAAGGCGAAAAAGCCATAATTAAAGACTTTGATATCGATGCCGTTCCATTAAAATTATTGGAAATGGGTTGCTTACCAGGGAATCAAGTTGCTTTGTTACAAATTGCTCCATTTGGAGATCCTTTGTACTTAGACATCAATGGTTCACATGTAGCCATACGTATAGAAACAGCCAAAGAAATAGAAGTTGACATTATAAAAACCAACTTATGATAAGCAAGCAAAACATTAACGTTGCATTGATAGGCAATCCTAATGTTGGGAAAACCTCCGTATTCAATCAGCTCACGGGATTAAACCAGCAGGTAGGAAACTATCCTGGAATTACAGTTGAGAAAAAAATAGGATTTTGTAAATTACCCAATAATATTAAAGCTAATATCCTAGATCTTCCAGGAACCTATAGTTTAAACGCCAGTTCTATTGATGAAAATGTTGTTATAGAATTACTACTCAATAAAAATGATAAGTTATATCCTGATGTAGCACTTGTTGTTACAGATGTGGAGAATTTAAAACGAAACTTACTGCTTTTTACACAAATAAAAGACTTAGAAATTCCAACTATTTTAGTCATTAACATGGCTGACAGAATGAAATTTAAAGGGATTTCACTTGATATTCCATACTTAGAGCAACATTTAAAGACTAAAATTGCTCTAGTTAGTTCTAGAAAAGGTTACGGCATCGAGGAACTGAAGCAATTAATCGTGAGCTTCAAAACCATTTCAAGCGAACCGTGTTTAAACGCTTCCGTTATTGACCCAGATTATTTTAATAGCTTACGAAAAGCCTTCCCGAACCAATTGCTGTATAAATTATGGTTGGTTATCACACAGGATGTCAACTTTTTGAACTTAGAACGAAATGAAATTAGAAGTTCGTTTACCAAATCACATTCCGATTTAAAACGTTTGCAACAAAAAGAAACCATCAAACGATATCAATTTATAAACGATGTGTTGAAAGTAGGGTTAAAAATTGACACCAGCATTGCTAAAGATTACCGCAGCAAACTGGATCGAGTACTTACACACAAAGTATGGGGGTACGTAATTTTCTTTTTAATCTTGTTTGTGATCTTTCAATCGATATTTGAATGGTCTAAAATTCCAATGGATTTCATTGATGCTTCTTTTGCATCTTTGAGTTCACTAGCCGCAGAACAATTACCTGCAGGTGTTCTAACAGACTTAATATCCCAAGGTATCATACCCGGGATAGGTGGTATTCTTATTTTTATTCCACAAATCGCATTCTTATTTATGTTTATTTCCATCCTTGAAGAAAGTGGCTACATGAGCCGTGTAGTTTTCCTGATGGATAAAATCATGCGGAAATTTGGTTTATCGGGCAAAAGTGTAGTACCCCTTATTTCAGGAACTGCCTGCGCGATTCCTGCTATTATGGCCACTCGAAATATCGAAAACTGGAAAGAAAGATTGATTACTATTTTGGTAACACCTTTTACCACTTGCTCTGCCAGACTACCTGTTTACGCGATTATAATTGCACTTGTTATTCCGGACGAACGCTTATTTGGTTTCTTAAACATGCAAGGAATGACCTTGATGTTGTTGTATCTTCTTGGTTTTGGAATGGCGATTTTCTCTGCCTACATTTTGAATAAAATTTTAAAAATTCAAAGCAAAACTTATTTTGTTGTAGAAATGCCAAATTACAAATTACCGCTTTTCAAGAACGTAGGAATCAATGTCATCGAGAAAACGAAAGCCTTTATTTTTGGTGCTGGAAAAATTATTCTAGCTATTTCAATCGTATTGTGGTTTTTGGCATCGTATGGACCCGGAGAAAAATTCAGTAATGCGGAAAAAATTGTTACTGAGAATACGATAAATAATCCGTTACCTGAAGCTGAATTTGAAAATGCAGTCGCATCCCAAAAACTAGAAAACTCCTATATTGGAATCATGGGGAAAGCTATTGAACCTGCCATTTCACCGTTAGGTTACGACTGGAAAATTGGTATTGCTATCATCAGTTCGTTTGCAGCTAGAGAAGTTTTTGTGGGAACATTAGCCACCATTTACAGTGTAGGCGGTAGCGAAAACGAAGTGACTATCAAGAACAAAATGGCTGCCGAAATCAATCCGGTGACTGGAGAAAAGATTTTTAACTTTGCCTCCGGAATCTCATTACTATTGTTTTACG
The DNA here is from genome assembly GCF_014156605.1 of Flavobacterium sp. SOK18b. Classification (NCBI taxonomy): domain Bacteria; kingdom Pseudomonadati; phylum Bacteroidota; class Flavobacteriia; order Flavobacteriales; family Flavobacteriaceae; genus Flavobacterium; species Flavobacterium sp. SOK18b. Next base: position 21,432 of record NZ_QKNZ01000021.1, on the reverse strand, counting down.
CCTTTGCCATGCAATGTGCCAGCACGCTTGCGGTAACTAAAAAAGAAACCAATTCATGGAAATGGCCTGCAGGACAATTAATTTTTATGTCGGGTTTTGCTTATGCGGTAGCCCTAGTTGCCTATCAGATCCTAAAATAAAATATTGAACAAACGTTAAACTTCTATTTTTTATTATTCTTAATTTGTCTAAATAAGATTTGCATTTTACCTTTGCACCGTAGAATTAATCTAAATAAAAATGACAAGAAATTTAGTAACACTTGCACTCTTAGCGTCGGTATCCCTATTCGCGCAAGAAAAAGAGCTAACTCAAGCACAAAAAGACAGCATTGCAAGAGCATCTTCCTTAAGCATTGATTTGCAGCCAGTTATTATTACCCCTTTTAAACAAAGTCCCGAAAGACAGCCAGAGGTAAAAGGAACAGTTATTTTTTCAGGAAAAAAGAACGAAGTTTTAAAATTATCTGCCTTTACCTCTAACTTGACTACCAACAATGCGCGCGAAGTGTTCTCACGTATTCCAGGTGTTACTGTTTGGGAAAATGAAGGATCTGGAATTCAAATTAACATCGGAGTTCGTGGTTTAAGTCCAAACCGTAGCTGGGAATTGAATACCAGACAAAACGGTTATGACATTTCATCAGATGTATTTGGCTACCCAGAAGCGTATTACAACCCACCTTTAGAAGCAGTAGAAAATATTGAACTAGTTCGTGGTGGTGCTTCGTTGCAATTTGGACCTCAGTTTGGCGGAATGGTGAACTACGTTTTAAAACGCGAGCAAAACAAAAAATTCAGCTTTGAAACTCAAAACACAGCCGGAAGCTATAACTTAATGAGTAGTTACAACGCTATTGGTGGTAAAATAAACAAGTTTTCTTATTATGCATACAACCATTCACGTAGTGCCGATGGATGGAGAGAAAACAGCCAATATAAAGTACGCAACTCACACGTATTTTTAGAATATACCTTTACAGAAAAAACCAAATTAGCAGCAGAATACACTAATATGGATTACCAAATGCAACAAGCAGGTGGTTTGACAGATGCGCAATTTGCTGAAAACTCAAGACAATCTTTTAGAGAAAGAAACTGGTTTGGAACTCCTTGGAATTTGTTTGCTTTGACACTAGACACGCAATTATCTCCTTCTATAAAATCGAATACTAAACTTTTTGGTTTAGTTGGAGAAAGAAATAGTGTTGGAAATACAGCAACACTAAACATTCCTGACGCTAACGGCAATAGAAGAGTTGACCGCGATTTTTACAAAAATTTCGGAATTGAAAACAGAAACACCTATACGTACACCTTAGGAAAAAATAACAACACTTTGGCATTTGGAGTTCGTGCTTACCAAGCACAGACACAAAGACAACAAGAAGGAGCAGGTACCACAGGATCTGATTTCGACTTAAGTACTTCAGCAAAATATCCGAGAGACTTGCAATTCAAAACTCAAAATATTGCTTTTTTTGCCGAAAACCAATTTAAGGTGACCGATAAATGGAGTGTTGTTCCTGGAGTTCGTTTTGAGCATATCACCGCTGATGGAGAGGGTCGTTTTGGAATCACTTCTGGAAATGATGTTCCGTTTGAAAGCAAACAAATCGTAAGAAACAAACCTTTGTTTGGATTAGGAATGGAGTATAAATTCGGTGCAACGAACTTGTATGGAAATATCACACAAGCATATAGACCTGTTTTATTCTCAGATATTACACCACCTACTATAACTGATGTGATTGACCCAAACTTAAAAGATGCATCAGGATATAATGCTGATTTAGGATATAGAGGTGTGGTAAAAGGATTTTTGAACTTCGATTTCAGTGTGTTTTACTTGAGCTACAACAACCGTGTTGGTGGCGTAAGACAATTTAAAAATAATGATTTCCCATCACAAGGTACTTTCTTGTTTAGAACGAACCTAGGAGAAACCATAAACAAAGGAATTGAAGGTTTTGTAAACGTAAATATCACTAAATATTTTGGTGTCGAAAAAACTTTCGGAAACGTTGATTTATTTGTAACGACTAGTTTTATTGATTCTCGTTATATTGATTTTCAAGTACCTTCTGGACCTGGATCAGCTATTGCAACGACTAACTTAAGAGGTAATCGTGTTGAAAACGCGCCACGTTACATTCACAATGTAGGTTTGAGCTATAGTACTGACCACTTTTCGTCTACCTTGCAATACAAAACCTCAGGTAAAGTGTTTACAGATGCTAACAACACAGTAACTCCATCTGCAAATGGTTTAACCGGGCTTTTAGACGGTTACCAGATAATGGATTTATCAGCAGAATACAAGTTCCTAAAGAACTACAATATTAGATCTGGAATTAACAACGTATTGAACAAAGATTATGCAACCAGACGTGCGGGAGGTTATCCTGGACCGGGTATATTACCTGGTGAAGGAAGAACTTTCTTTATATCGGTTGGGGCAAAATTCTAGTTCTAAATCGTTACTAAAACAATAAAAATCAAGGAATACAGCAAAACTTTGTATTTCCTTTAACTCAAAAAAGCAACCGGTATCGGTTGCTTTTTCTTATTTTTACAAAATGGATATTCAAGAAATTTTAGCTTTTTGTGCGCTAGCTGTAGCACTGGGTTTTCTCATCAAAAAATTCTTTTTCAAAAAGAAAAAATCGGACAAAAATTGTGGAAGTGGCGATTGCGGCTGTAGTTAATTTTATTTTAAATACGAAATTTTTACAAAGTATTTTTTCTTATCGATTAGCGTATCCTTACTTGGATAAGGCAACACCTCAACACTTTTTAGGTTTTTTTGGTTGTCAGGTAAATATTTACAAAACCATTGCTTGTTTTCTTCTTGATTTTTCATCGAAAAAACCATGGTGTTGTCCTCTACTAATTTTGAATCTTTGTATACCGAAAGTACTACTGTAACCTCTCCTGCCCAAATGCAATTTAGTCCCTCTGGACAACGAGAATCAGATACTACTTCTTTCAAAACCAACTGAAATCCTTTCTGATTAGGACATACTTTTTGCTTTATGCTCACGGACTTAACCTTTTCGGATTTTGGGCTTTGCGCCAAAGCCAAACAACTAATCAACATAAATAGGTATAGAATTGACTTTTTCATACGTTATGTATTTAAAATTACTAATTTGTAAAACTACTAAATTCCTAACCTAAAGCCACATCCAAAACCATCATTACGATAAATCCACCAACGAAGCCCAGCGTGGCAATATCGGTGTTCTTGTCCTGTTGTGTTTCCGGTATCACCTCTTCTACCACTACAAAAATCATCGCACCCGCTGCAAAAGCTAATGCATACGGCAAAATAGGTGTAAAAAAAGTAACTGCAAATGCACCTAAAACTGCGGCAACTGGCTCCACTAGTGCTGAGGATTGTCCATACATAAAACTTTTCCATCGGCTCATTCCCATTCGTCGCAACGGCATAGCAACGGCGATTCCTTCTGGAAAATTCTGAATTCCAATTCCTATCGCTAAGGTTACAGCTCCAGCAATAGAAGCTTCTGGAATCCCAGCGGCAACACCACCAAAGAGAACTCCAACTGCCAATCCTTCAGGAATGTTATGTAAGGTGATAGCAGAGACTAACAAAGTAGTACGTTGCCATGGTGATTTGATTCCTTCGGTAACTTTAAAATTGATGTGCAAATGCGGTAACACTTTATCGATTCCGAAAATAAAGAGCGCACCAAGGAAAAAACCAAAAGCTGCTGGAATCACTTTTGCGAATCCTTCGCCACCTGTCATTTCTATGGCTGGTGCCAATAAACTCCAAAAACTCGCCGCAACCATAACACCTCCCGTAAATCCGAGCATTCCGTCAAGAACGGTTCTATTCATAGTTTTAAACATAAAAACAAAGGAAGCTCCTAACGCGGTTAGAAACCAAGTGAACAAACTCGCATACAAAGCGGCTAATATTGGATCGATACTCGTGAAATAATCTACTATAGATTGAAACATAATTATTTGATATATAAATTACTGGCTATTTTATTTGAAATGGTTATTTCTTTGGTTCCAACGCGAATTCGGAAAGAGGAATCAAAACTTTCCTTTTCCATAATTTCAATTTGGGAACCCAAAGCAATTTCCTGTTTGTCTAAATATTTTAAAAAATCAGAAGAAGTATCTTTAACACCCACACAAATCCCAATTTGGTTTTTCTCAAATTCAGAGAGCAGTTGTTTTTCTACTTTGATTATGCGTCCATTAGCATCCGGAATGGGATCGCCATGGGGGTCCTCGGTAGGATTTCCTAAAAAATCATCCAACTTATTAATGAGTTTTTCAGATTTGATGTGTTCTAATTGTTCGGCTATATCATGCACCTCATCCCAAGAAAAATCTAGTTTCTCTACCAAAAAACATTCCCAAAGTCGGTGCTTTCTAACGATCATCTTCGCCGCTAATTTTCCTTTATCAGTAAGGGAAACGCCTTGGTATTTTACGTAGTTTACTAAATCTTTTTCGGAGAGTTTCTTGAGCATATCAGTAACGGATGATGCTTTGGTTTCCATTTTTTCAGCAATGGCATTCGTACTGATATCAGCATCTGAAACCCAAGTTAAGTGGTAAATGGTCTTGAGGTAATTTTCTTCAGAAAAGGTCATTTAAATTAAGATTGAAGAGTAGCAATTTTCAACTACATCAATTAAGTTATTGATACAAATGTAATTAAAAAATTTGTTTTGCAAAATATAATTTTTAGGTTTGTCTAAAAATTAATTTAATGATAATGAAAACAATAATCCCTCTATTCCTATTTCTACTATTTAACTTAGGCTACAGCCAGGAAAAGACAAGGGTTTCTGGAATTGTTTCGTCAGAAAAAAAAGGAATTACGGATGCTCGTGTTTTTCTAATTGGGACAAAATACATCACCGAAACGGATAGCTTGGGGCAGTTCAGTATTACAAATATTGCTGAAGGAAATTATAAAATTCAAATTATAGCTGAAGGTTTTCAACCTTTAAAAAAGAATATAATCGTCAAAATTAATGCAAACAACGTTTTGAATTTCGAACTTGAAAGTACTGAAAATCAACTAGACGAAGTGGTGGTTTCAGGCACGCTAAAACCCGTAAAAAGGTTAGAAAACCCCGTTCCTGTTGAGATTATTTCGGCTGCATTTTTAAAACAAAACCCAACCAGTAATGTCTTGGATGCCTTGCAAAACGTTAACGGTTTACGACCCCAAAACAATTGCAATGTGTGTAATACTGGTGACATTCGCATTAACGGGCTAGACGGTCCGTACACTATGGTCACTATTGATGGTATGCCTATTGTGAGTGCTCTCGGCACTGTTTACGGGCTTTCAGGAATTCCAAATGCCATGATTGACAAAATAGAAGTGGTCAAAGGCGCGGCATCTACTCTTTACGGCAGTGAAGCAGTAGGCGGTTTAATTAACATTATTACTAAAAAACCGTTTGCAGTTCCTTTATTTACAGCTGATGTTTTTACTACGTCTTGGCTCGAAACGAATATTGATCTTGGCTACAAAACCAATATTGGCTCGAGTGCTACAGCACTTTTTGGCATAAATTTCTTCACTTACAACAATCGTATTGACAACAACAAAGACAATTTTACGGATGTTTCTTTGCAAAACAGAGCTTCTTTTTTCTCCAAAATAAACATCAACAGAGCTTCAAAAAAAGAGCTTAGCCTTGTATCTCGATACCTTTATGAAAACCGATGGGGCGGAGAAATGCAATGGAACAAGAGTTTTAGAGGCGGAAACCAAGTGTATGGCGAAAGCATTTACACTTCGCGCTATGAATTTCTAGGAAAATACGAGCTTCCTGTAGACGAAAAAATGTTCTTTCAATTTTCGGTTATTGGCCACGACCAAAACTCCGTTTATGGAAATGCTACTTTTCTGGCCAATCAAAAAATAGTGTTTGGCCAATTTTTGTGGGATAAAAACTGGAGCAACCACTCGGTACTCTTTGGTACGGCACTTAGATATCAATTCTATAATGACAACACGCCCGCAACGGCAACCGCGAATCATTCTAAAATCTACAGTATTTTTGCTCAAGATGACATAACCCACAACGAAAAAACCAGCACACTAATTGGCTTACGTTACGATTACAATAACAATCACGGTTCCATTTTTACACCTCGTTTTGCGTTTAAATTCAAACCAACACCAACAGATATCTTACGATTCAATTTTGGAACAGGTTTTAGAATCGTCAACCTTTTTACCGAAGATCATCAAGCTTTGTCTGGCGCTCGAGAAGTCGTGATTCAATCTAACTTGAAACCAGAAACCTCATACAACCTGAACTTAAATTATCTGAAAAAATTCAAATTGACTAATGCGGGCGTAGTTAATCTCGAATTGGCTTCTTGGTACACTTATTTTACAAACCGAATTTTTGCGAACTACGACATCAATCCAAAGCAAATAATTTATGATAATTTAAACGGCAACTCCACTATTTTCGGGCTCAGCGCCAATGCCGATTGGGTTAGCCCTTTTGGTCTAAAAGCCAACCTTGGAACCAGCTATTATGATGCCATGACCACACAAGATGGCGTTAGTTTGAGACCATTATTTACCGAAAGATACAGTATAAGTTGGGGATTTAGTTATGAAATTCCGAACTGGTTATTATCCTTAGATTTTACAGGCAACCTTACTGGACCCATGCGTTTGCCTTTGCTAAGCGAACTTGATCCACGTCGCGAAATTTCTAGACCATACAGCATTCAGAACATACAAATGACTTTCAAAAAAATTCATAATCTAGAATTATACACAGGTATCAAAAACCTGCTTAATTGGACACCAAACCGTGGAAATCCGTTCTTGATAGCTCGCGCCAATGATCCTTTTGATAAAAATGTTCAAGTTGACAATTCAGGAGCGGTAATCCCTACGGCGGATAATCCATTTGGGCTCACTTTTGACCCTACTTATGCGTACGGACCCAATCAAGGAAGACGTTTTTTTATAGGTCTGCGTTATCATTTTGATTAATTTTTTGCTCTTAAAGTTGTATTTTTGAGCCATGAAACACTACGATTATATTTTTACCGGCGCAGGACTTTCGGCTTTAATGACGGTTTACAAAATGGTTCAATCCGGATCGTTTGCAGATAAAAGTATTTTGTTACTGGATGAAAACTCCAAGAAAACAAATGACAGAACCTGGTGTTTCTGGAAAACAACCGATTCACTTTGGGAGCCATCTATTTCAAAAAAATGGGATTCGGCTTTGTTTGCCAATGCAGCTTTTCGTAGGGATTTAGACTTGCAACCGTATCACTACAATATGGTGAAAGGACTTGATTTTTACAACCAAGTTTTTGATTTGCTTTCGAAACAAGCAAACATCACTTTCTTGAATCAGAAAGTCTTGACTATTGAAGAATCCGAAACTATAATTTTGGTACAAACGGAAAGCGAATCTTTTTCGTGCTCGAAATTATTCAATAGTATTTACCACAAACAAAAAGCGGAAAACCAAACTAAATATCCCGTTTTACAACAACATTTTATAGGTTGGTTTATCAAAAGTGAGCAGGCTGTTTTCAATAATGAGCAAGCCACGTTCATGGATTTTTCGGTAGCACAAAAAGGAAATACCCGTTTCATGTACGTGCTTCCCACTTCAAAAAACGAAGCTTTACTGGAATACACTTTGTTTTCGCACCAACATTTAAAAAAAGAAGAATACGAAAACGAAATCCAACAATACATCGAAAAGCTGGGGATTACGAACTACGAAATCGTTGAAAAAGAACAAGGCAGCATCCCGATGACGTGTTATCCTTTTTGGAAAGCCAATACTAAAAACGTGATCAACATTGGTACTTCTGGCGGTTGGACCAAGGCGAGTACGGGTTATACTTTCAAAAATTCAGATAAAAAATCAAGTGAATTAGTAGCCTTTTTACAAAGAGAAACCGACTTTACTAAATTTCATAAAAAAACCAAATTCTGGTTTTATGATTTGCTGTTGTTAGACATTTTAGATAGAAACAACGAATTGGGTTCTCACATTTTTTCTTCGATGTTCAAAAAAGGAAATCCAGCCGTTATCTTTAAATTTTTGGACGAAGAAACCACTTTAATTGAAGATATTCAGGTTATTTTAAAATGTCCGAAAATGTTGTTTATCAAAGCCATTTTTCATGTGGCCGCCAAAGCCCTAAAATAACAATCAAACTATAACAAAACTTTATAATTGAAGTTCTGTTCTTGAATGTAAACTTTGTAACTTTGCAGGACTTAATTACTAATGATTTAAAATAAAAGATATGTATCCAGAAGAAATGGTAAAACCAATGCAAGCAGAACTTACTGCAGCAGGTTTTCAAGATTTACATAGTGCAGAAGCAGTAGAAAACGCATTAAAAGCAGAAGGAACAACGCTAGTAGTTGTAAACTCGGTTTGTGGATGTGCTGCACGTAATGCACGCCCAGGAGCAAAAATGAGTTTAGAAGGTGGTAAAAAACCAGATCAATTAATTACTGTTTTTGCAGGAGTTGATAAAGATGCAGTTGATGCTGCAAGACAACACATGTTCCCTTTTCCTCCATCATCGCCAAGTATGGCTTTGTTCAAAAACGGAGAATTAGTACACATGTTAGAGCGTCACCACATTGAAGGTCGCCCAGCAGAACTAATTGCTGAAAACTTGAAAGACGCTTTCAACGAGTATTGCTAATACCAGTCAAAGTATAGAATTTAAAACCACGTTTCGGCGTGGTTTTTTTATTTGGAGCGGTTTAATTCGTTGATTTTCTTGACTAGTGTCAGGTATTTTAGTTCAATTTTTTTGACAAAATAGAAAACGACTTAGCAGAAAAATAAGTAATTTTAGACACATTACGAATAATTAAAAATAAATTAAGCAATGATATCTGAAGAAACGGCAAATGAGTCTCTAAAAAAAATTGAAAATCTTGATCTAATATTAAATAAATTATCTGTTCACTACTCAGAAGTTAAAAAAATTGCAATTTCAAGAGAAGACATTTTTGATGCAATATACCTTTCATTAAAAGATAAATTTGAATGGGAATACCCTCTTGATTTTTGGGATTTAGAAATTAAATATGAAGAAGCAAAGAATGTAATATCTAACTTTGATTTTACAACTGTCCTTTTTAAAATAGCTACAGATGAGCATATAATACCAAAGGACTTTTTGACTCAGTATAAAGTCAAGATTAAATCAAAAGGTTTAATCTGGCTAATCCATAAAAATGATGCAGATCCTTTCCCTTCATCTCCTCATGCACATGAATATAATAGCGGTATAAAGTTGGATTTTAAAAATGGTAATTGTTACCGAAAGAAAGAGCTTATTTTTACGATAAAAAAGAAAGACTTACTCGAAATACGAAAACAAGCTAGTAAAAATTTTGACTTGCCTGATCTAGAGTATTAGACAAACTCTTCTAAATAAATTATTTCAAAAGAGATTGTTTTCAAAAGTCAGCCAACAAAAATAACTATTTTATTCTACTAAACTTGTCACTCTGACGAAGGAAGAGTCTCCACAAGTTGCTCAAAATACAAAGATTGCTCCGCCATTTCGCTAACGCTCGGGTCTTCGTTCCTCAGAATGACAAATAACCGTACAATATCGATTTAACCACAACAAATTAGCCCAGATTGAAGCGGCATCCTCTTGTTGTAGCGATAGCGAAAACAAGAGATATAGCGTAAAGCTGGATTAGCTCCCAAAAAATGAAACCATTAAGACTTTAAGGAAAATTGAGAATCTATTTATTGATTGCGAACCTTAGTCCCTTCAAAACTTTGCGCCTTTGGCACTTTTTAACTACTTTTGCAAAAAATATATTTCTCACTTAAACTGTTTATAGCATGCAACTGTACAACACCTTAAGCGCAGAGGAAAGAGCCATCATGATTGATGATGCCGGAAAACAAAGACTCACTTTGTCGTTCTATGCTTATGCGCAAATTCAAGATCCAACTCAATTTCGAAACGATTTATTCCGCGCTTGGGATCCTTTAGTAGTTCTAGGCCGAATTTATGTCGCCAAAGAAGGTATCAATGCACAATTATCATTGCCTGCCGATAATTTTTATGCTTTCAAGGACACGCTTGAAGCATACGATTTCATGAAAGGGATGCGCTTGAATATTGCGGTGGAGCATGACGATCACTCGTTTTTGAAACTAACGATTAAGGTGCGTGACAAAATTGTAGCTGATGGCTTGAACGATGAAACTTTTGATGTAACCAACATAGGCGTACACCTAAAAGCGAAGGAGTTCAACGAAATTCTTGATGATCCCAACACAATTGTAGTCGATTTTAGAAACCACTACGAGAGTGAAATTGGCTACTTTAAAGGCGCCATCACTCCTGATGTAGATACGTTTAGAGAATCGTTGCCAATTATTAATGAGCAATTAAAAGACTTTAAGGAAGATAAAAACTTGGTGATGTATTGCACTGGCGGAATTCGTTGCGAAAAAGCATCGGCTTACTTTAAACACCAAGGCTTCAAGAATGTTTTTCAGCTGGAAGGTGGTATTATCAACTACGCCAAGCAAATAAAGGAAGAAAATCTAGAGAGCAAATTTATAGGTAAAAACTTTGTTTTTGACCACCGCTTGGGCGAACGCATTACAGATGATATTGTTTCGCAATGCCATCAATGTGGTACGCCTTGTGATGTGCATACCAATTGTGAAAATGAGGGTTGTCATTTGCTTTTTATTCAGTGTGATTCTTGCAAAGAAAAAATGTACGGTTGCTGTTCTGCTGAATGCGCTACGATTATTCACTTGCCCGAAGAGGAGCAAAAAGCCATTCGTCGCGGTATTAAAAATGGAAATAAGATTTTCAAAAAAGGAAAATCTGACAAGCTCCTTTTCAAAAATAATGCAGATCCTTTGGCAGCTATTCCCGACTTGAGTGAATTGGCAAAAATAAAGCCGATTGCAAAAAAAGCAGTAAAAATCAAGAAAGAATATCTCGGTAAAGGCGCTCATTTTTTCCCGAAGTCAAATGTTGGACAATTTTTCATTGAAGAAAATGAGTTGAAAATTGGCGATACCGTATTGATAAAAGGGAGTACTACTGGAGAACAAATTCTAAAAATCGAGAAAATGATGGTCAATGACACCGCACAACAAAAAGCCGTTGCTGGCGATACGTGCACGTTTCAACTCCCATTCCGAATTCGATTGTCTGATAAATTATACCGCGTTTTAGAGTAAACCTCGAACGCTACATGGACTATTACCAACCCATTACAATTTAAATTGTAATGGGTTTTTTAGTATAAATTTATGAATTATTGCTCTAAATTGGCGTTGTTCCATAAAATTAAAAAATACTATCTTTACACATTAAACGTTTTAAGAACTTAAGTTGTGCTCGTCACAACACTACATATAAGATTATGGCATGTACAAGTTGTTCAACTTCTGATGGTGGCGCACCTAAGGGTTGTAAAAATAATGGGACTTGCGGCACCGATAGCTGCAATAAATTAACGGTTTTTGATTGGCTTTCGAATATGAGTTTGCCTAATGGCGACGCCCCTTTTGACTGTGTTGAAGTACGTTTTAAAAACGGACGAAAAGAATTTTACCGCAATACTGAAAAATTAACTTTAAGCATGGGAGATATTGTTGCCACGGTAGCTTCTCCTGGACATGATATCGGTATTGTAACACTAACAGGTGAGTTGGTTCGCATTCAAATGAAGAAAAAAGGAGCGAATCCTAGCAGCAACGAAATTCCGAAAATTTATAGAAAAGCATCACAAAAAGACATTGATATTTGGTCTGCAGCTCGCGACCGCGAAGAGCCTATGAAAGTTCGCGCACGTGAACTTGCCATTGCTCAAAAACTGGAAATGAAAATTTCGGATATTGAATTTCAAGGAGATGGATCAAAAGCTACTTTTTACTATACCGCAAACGATCGAATTGATTTTAGAGCATTAATCAAAGATTTCGCAAAAGAATTCAGCACGCGTATTGAAATGAAACAAGTAGGTTTCCGTCAAGAAGCAGCTCGTTTGGGCGGAATTGGTTCTTGCGGAAGAGAATTGTGTTGCTCGACTTGGTTGACTGATTTTAGAAGTGTAAATACCTCAGCTGCACGTTACCAACAACTGTCCTTGAACCCACAAAAACTAGCAGGACAATGCGGTAAACTGAAGTGTTGCTTGAATTATGAGTTAGACACTTACATGGATGCTTTAAAGCATTTTCCTGATTTTGACACGAAACTAGTTACTGAAAAGGGAGATGCCATTTGCCAAAAACAGGACATCTTTAAAGGGCTTATGTGGTTTGCCTATACCAATAATTTTGCTAATTGGCATGTACTAAAAATTGATCAAGTAAAAGAAATCATTGCCGAAAACAAGTTAAAAAACAAAGTTTCCTGCTTAGAAGATTATGCTATTGAAGTTATTGTTGAGCCTGAGAAAAACTTTAACAATGCTATGGGTCAAGAAAGTTTAACGCGATTTGACCAACCTAAACCAAGGAAGAAAAATAATAAAAAACGCAAACCTACTGGCGAAAACGCCATTGTAGCAAATGCAAATAAACCTGCTGTAGCCAATAAAATAACAAACAATAAACCAGCAAACACAGCAAAACCTGCTAATAAAATAACCAATAACAAACCCGCAAATACGGCAAGACCTAACAATAACCGTCCTGCTCCTGCTGATAAAAAACCAGCAGAACCCCGCAAACCAATAATTATTACAAAAAATGTGGATAAGAAATAGCACCATACTCTTTTTGCTTACAGTACTCTTTGTTTCTTGTGACAAAAAAAGAAGTTTTGATGAGTACCACTCAGTAGGCAATGCATGGCATAAAGACAGTACCGTTACCTTTAACTTACCTATACTTGACTCTACGCAACGCTACAACTTGTTTGTAAACTTAAGGGCAAATAACAATTATCAATTTAATAATTTGTTTTTGATTGTTGCCATGGAATTGCCTAATGGATTTACCAAAGTTGATACACTAGAATACCAAATGGCTGATGTTGATGGAACACTTTTAGGAGATGGGTTTTCGGATATTAAGGAAAGTAAACTTTTTTATAAAGAGAATGTGAGGTTACGTTCAAAATACAAAGTACACATTAAACAAGCCGTACGAGAAAACGGAAAAGTTCCTGGTGTAACAGTCCTTAACGGAATTACCGAAGTAGGATTTAGAATTGAAAAAAAAGAATAAATTAGTATTATGGCTATCAAAAAAAACAACAACCCAACAAGAAACGATGATAAAAGCATCGCGTATTATCAAAAGAAATTTTGGAAAATATTCTTTATAGGTTTAGGGAGCATAGGCTTATTTTTCCTCTTTGCTTCTTGGGGATTATTTGGCTCTATGCCTTCCTTTGAAGACTTAGAAAATCCAGATTCTAACCTAGCTACCGAAGTTATTTCGGCTGATGGTGTGGTTATTGGTAAGTATTTCGAAAAAAACAGGTCTCAATTAAAATACTCTGATTTACCAAAAAACCTGGTTCAAGCCCTAGTAGCTACAGAAGATGCTCGTTTTTACGAACATTCTGGAATTGATGGTAGAGGAACCTTGAGAGCTATTTCAAGTTTTGGAACCAGCGGAGGAGCGAGTACGTTGACGCAGCAGTTAGCCAAACAACTTTTTCATGGAGAAGGTTCAAAATTCTTACCTTTTCGAATTGTACAGAAAATAAAAGAATGGATTATTGCTATTCGTTTAGAAAGACAATACACAAAAAATGAAATCATTGCCATGTACTGTAATGTGTATGATTTTGGAAACAATTCTGTTGGAGTAAGTTCTGCCGCCAAAACGTATTTTTCTAAGGAACCAAAGGATTTAACCATTAGTGAATCAGCAATATTAGTGGGAATGTTTAAAAACTCTGGTTTGTACAATCCTATCAGAAATCCAGAAGGTGTGACAAACCGCAGAAATGTAGTGCTTTTGCAAATGGAAAAAGCCAATATCATCTCTACATCAGAAAAAGAAAGATTGCAAAGCTTACCTATAAAATTAAACTTCAAACTCGAAACACACAAAGACGGAACTGCTACCTATTTTAGAGAGTACTTGCGTGATTACATGAAGAAATGGGTTGAAGAAAATAAAAAACCAGACGGTACTGATTACGACATTTACAAAGACGGTCTTAAGATTTATACCACTATTGATAGCAGAATGCAGTTGCATGCCGAAGAAGCTGTAAAAGCGCACATGGCCAACTTGCAAGAGGAATTTTTTATTCAATCAAAAGATAATAAAAACGCACCATTTGTAAACATTTCAACTGTAGAAACGCAGCGTATTATCAACCAAGCTATGAAATCTTCTAGCCGCTGGTCTATCATGAAATCATTGGATAAAACCGACGAAGAAATCATAAAGTCTTTTAGCGAAAAAACTAAAATGAAAATCTTTACCTGGAAGGGCGAACGCGATACCATCATGACGCCGCTTGACTCTATCCGTTATTACAAACACTTTTTGCAAGCTGGGTTAATGGCCATGGAGCCACAAACCGGAAACATCAAAGCTTGGGTAGGCGGTATCAATTACAAATATTTCCAGTACGATCACGTAGGTCAAGGAGCTAGACAAGTAGGATCTACTTTCAAACCTTTTGTATACGCAACCGCAATTGAACAATTGAATATGTCGCCATGTGACTCTATTGTTGATGGCCCGTTTATGATTCGTAAAGGGCGTCACCACGTAACCGAAGATTGGGAACCTAAAAACTCTGACAACAAATACCGCGGAATGGTAACCTTAAAAAGAGGTTTGGCAAACTCGATCAATACCGTATCTGCAAAACTTATCGATAAAGTAGGACCAGAAGCCGTTATTGATTTAACACACAAATTAGGTGTAAAATCAGAGATTGTAACACAACCATCCATTGCACTTGGTGCCGTAGAAATAACCGTTCAAGACATGGTAGCTGCGTACAGTACCTTTGCTAATCAAGGTGTGTATAGAAAACCTCAATTTATAACTAAAATAGAAGATAAAAGTGGTGTAGTAATTTACGAGCCCATTCCAGAATCACACGACGTATTGAACAAAGACATTGCATACGCTGTGGTGAAATTACTAGAAGGAGTAACTGAAGGTGGTTCAGGGGACCGTTTGCGTACCACTGGTGGCGGTAATGGAGACAACCGTTGGACAGGTTATCCTTATTCTTTTAGAAACCCAATTGCAGGAAAAACAGGAACTACACAAAACCAATCTGATGGTTGGTTTATGGGAATGGTACCAAATCTAGTAACCGGAGTTTGGGTAGGTTGTGAAGACCGTTCTGCACGTTTCAAGAGCATTACGTACGGTCAAGGAGCTACGGCTGCTTTACCGGTTTGGGGATATTTCATGAAACTGTGTTATGAAGATCCAGCGTTAAAAGTATCCAAAGAACCATTTGAAAGACCAGCCAACTTATCTATAAAAGTAGATTGTTACGTACCGAAAAAAGTAGTAGATACAACTGCTGTAGAGCAAGATACAGAAGAATTTGAATTGTAAAATTTTCATTTGGAGCTAATCCAGCTATACGTTACAATCTTTTTAAAAGCGATGAAAAATCGCTTTTAAAAAGGATTTTCACTGCTATCTGGGCTAGGGTATTCGTACTTAAAACTCAATTCATCAATAGATTAAAATTCGATAAATAGACCTTATTTTTATGATTAACAAAAAAGTAAATACCGTTCAAGATGCACTTCAAGGCATTGAAAATGGCATGACTATCATGCTAGGCGGTTTTGGATTATGTGGAATTCCAGAAAATAGTATTGCAGAATTGGTTCAAAAAAACGTAACCGATTTAACCTGTATTTCAAACAATGCCGGTGTAGATGATTTTGGACTTGGACTGCTTTTGCAAAAGCGCCAAATCAAAAAAATGATCTCATCGTATGTGGGTGAAAATGCCGAGTTTGAACGTCAAATGCTTTCAGGAGAATTAGACGTAGAATTGACACCTCAAGGAACACTAGCCGAAAAATGCCGTGCTGCACAAGCGGGAATTCCTGCATTTTTTACACCAGCAGGTTACGGAACTGAAGTAGCTGAAGGAAAAGAAGTTCGCGAATTTAATGGCAAAATGCACATCATGGAACTGGCTTACAAAGCTGATTTTGCTATTGTAAAAGCATGGAAAGGTGATGAAGCAGGTAATTTAATTTTTAAAGGAACTGCTCGAAACTTTAACTCTAGCATGGCTGGAGCTGCAAAAATTACTATTGCCGAAGTAGAAGAACTTTTGCCTGTAGGCGCATTAGACCCGAACGAAATTCACATTCCTGGAATTATGGTACAACGTATTTTTCAAGGAGAAACGTTTGAGAAAAGAATTGAACAACGAACTGTGAGACAAAAATAGTATTCAGTTTGCAAAGAATTATATGGACTTCATTTTTATGATTTAAGAATGCTCAAATTATAAAAACTTATTTGACTACAAGTTTCAAAAATAAAATTATGGCTTTAACTAAAGAAGATATAGCAAAAAGAATTGCCAAAGAAGTACAAGACGGTTATTATGTTAACCTAGGAATTGGAATTCCTACCTTGGTGGCTAATTATGTTCGCACGGATATTTCGGTTGAATTTCAAAGTGAAAATGGCGTATTAGGCATGGGACCATTCCCTTTTGCTGGAGAAGAAGATGCCGACATCATCAACGCAGGAAAACAAACCATTACAACCTTGCCTGGAGCATCGTTTTTTGACTCAGCATTGAGTTTTGGGATGATCCGCTCTCAAAAAGTAGATTTAACCATTCTAGGCGCTATGGAAGTTGCAGAAAATGGTGATATCGCCAACTGGAAAATCCCAGGAAAAATGGTAAAAGGAATGGGTGGCGCAATGGATTTAGTGGCTTCTGCCGAAAATATCATTGTAGCCATGATGCACGTAAACAAAGCAGGCGAATCAAAAATCCTTAAAAAATGCTCTTTGCCATTAACGGGTGTAGGCTGCGTTAAAAAGGTAGTAACAGAGCTTGCGGTACTAGAGGTTACTCCAGCAGGTTTTAAGCTTTTAGAGCGTGCGCCAGGCGTTACTGTGGAACACATCATCGCTTCCACCGAAGCAACACTAATCATTGATGGTAAAATTCCAGAAATGGCAATAGATTAGTAGTAATTAACGAAAATATTTTACAACAAAATGCATCTCTAATCAGGATGCATTTTTTTTGTTTTCAATCGAATACTTCACTTTATTAAACTGGAAAACCGAAACACAAAAGAATTAGCCTGACAAACGTGAGTTTTCTTAAAATTCGCACCAACTGAAAATAAAGCAGTAAAAAAAACTCAAAATACAAGCGAAGCTATTGCAGCAACCCTTTATTCCGGGAAACAATCCATCAGAACTACATTAAGCGGAGCTATCTACATATTAAGGGAGGCTTCACACGGATGCGAAATAATGACTTACAACATGAAAAAAGGAACAAATTATTCTAGTACTATCAACTTTGTAGATACAGAAAATAATTGGACTGCTGCAGAATTCAAAAATGTTAACAAAGAAAATGGAGCATTAGACATACATTGAGGAGCAGGAAAAAGCGCTAAAAAAAACCACAGACACACAAATAATAAATATTTGAATAAACGAGCAGCCCATTAGGACATTTTTTTGGAATAGGTATTGAAATAAAAGATAGAAGTTGATTATTTTAGACGTAAATCAGAAGGTAGTTTGTCATGCTTTTTTTTGAAAGCAGCGCTAAATTTACTGGGACTGTCATACCCTACTTCTAGCGCAATTTGTTTGATTTGCATACTCGAATTTTCAAGTAGTTGCAAGGCTAGCTCCATTTTTTTATCTATATTATACTGCAGAATCGAAATTCCGTAAACCGACTTGAAGTCTGTTTTTAATTTTGAATTCGAGATACGGAGCTTCTCCGCCAACGCATCTATACCAATAAAAGGTTTGGATAAATTTGTACTAATCAACAATTCACATTTTGCTATTTTTTTATAATCAACAATTCCATTTTCTTGGTAATCATCTGCTCGATTATCTGCAAAAACATTATTAAAAAAAGAAGTTAATAAGCTCAAGGATTGTGCTTTCAAAATTGTTTTATTTAAAACATTCGAATTAAACGTTTTAAACGTATCTAAAATTTCTTGAGACAATTCTACAGCATTAGGCACAATATCTTGATAAGACACAAAACCTTTATCTGAATCTAAAAACTTTTTAAAAGGAAGGTCGCTATTCAATTGATCTAGCGGAATATGATCTTGAATCCAACTTGGACTTACATAATAGATATAAAACAGGCATTTAGATCCCTTGTAAAAACAAGCACCTACATCAACCCCTGGTTTTTTAAAAGCCCAAAATTTATTTTGGAAAGGCATTTTATTAATAAAGACATTATTCAATTGCACTTCGCTATTAAAAACTGAAAATGTTATTGAATAATGCTCACTAGGAATATCCGGAGCATAGACTGATTTGATTACGCTATCGTGCTTAAATTCTATATCGGTTATCGTTAGCCATAAACCTTCATCAATTTTCCGATAACGCATTGAACCCTTTATAAAAAGATTATTCCGTACTACTAATTGCTCCTGTCCAATATGTTTGCTACCGGGGCTTTTTATAGTAGACTCTATGAATAATTCGGGCGTGTTTGCCACAAATGGGAATTCGAAAAAACCGTCCTGATAGAACTTAAAATTAGGCTTAATAAATTGGAACCACTTTTTTAAATTCATACCATATAACAATTGAAAAACTTTTTTTTATTATTCTTATCCTCCTTTTGTACGGGATAAAATTAAAGTAGCGTACGAAAATAACTTTTTTTTTGTGAATATTGCAACTCCATTTTTACATTTTTTTTAAAAAATAACTATTAAAACTAAATATAAGATACAGATTGATAGAACTTTCGTCTTAGTGTGATACATACTTTTGTTTATTTACTAAATAAAAATACAATTGATTGCTAAACTATAAGCCTCTAGATTAAAAGAATGAAGATGCAAAAAAGGTAATCATGATCTGCTTTACCTTAGAAATAGCAAGAGCGAAGCGCCATAACCAAGTAATAATTTGACAAAAAAAACGCAAATCCACAGATGATTGCATCTGCGAATTTGCGCTAGAATATTTTTTTTTCTACGAAAACCTATTGAGTACTTGTATTTAAATGTTATAAATTTTCAAAGAAATCATTTCCTTTGTCATCTGTAATAATAAAAGCAGGGAAGTTTTTCACTGTAATTTTACGAACCGCTTCCATACCTAATTCTTCAAAGTCAACTACTTCTACTTTTAAGATGTTGTCTTGAGCCAAAATAGCCGCTGGACCACCTATAGAACCTAGGTAGAAACCACCGTAAGTTTTACATGCATCCATTACTTGTTTGGTTCTATTTCCTTTGGCAAGCATAATCATACTTCCGCCCGCTTTTTGAAATTCCTCGACATAGACATCCATTCTACCAGCCGTGGTTGGACCAAAACTTCCCGATGGCATTCCGTCTGGAGTTTTTGCTGGACCAGCATAATACACGGGATGATTTTTAAAATACTCCGGCATAGGTTTACCTGCATCCAAAAGTTCTTTGATTTTAGCATGTGCAATATCACGCGCTACAATCAAAGTTCCGTTCAGTTTTAAACGCGTCTTAATAGGATATTGAGACAATTTTTTAAGAATATCAGCCATAGGTTGGTTCAAGTCTATTTCAACAGCAGGCTCTAAATGTGGTGGAGTTGCCGGCAATAAACGCCCTGGATTCACCTCAAGCTGCTCTACAAAAATACCGTCTTTGGTAATTTTTCCTTTTATATTTCTATCAGCAGAACACGAAACTCCTAATCCTACTGGACAAGAAGCAGCATGACGTGGCAAACGAATCACACGTACATCATGCGTAAAATATTTCCCTCCAAACTGTGCTCCGATAGCGCTTTCTTGACAAATGAGTTGTACTCTTTTTTCCCATTCTAAATCGCGGAATGCTTGACCAGCCATGTTTCCTGTAGTTGGCAAGTGATCAAAATATCCAGCAGAAGCTTTTTTCACTGCTGCTAAATTGGCCTCAGCAGAAGTACCACCAATAACAAATGCCAAGTGATATGGCGGACAAGCAGAAGTTCCTAAATCCATAATTTTTGCACGTACAAAAGCGTCCATTGACTTTTCGTTCAAAAGCGATTTTGTTTGTTGGTACAAATACGTTTTATTAGCTGAACCTCCACCTTTGGCTAAAAACAAGAACTCATACGTAGCTCCTTTTTTGGAGTAAATATCAATTTGTGCTGGAAGATTAGAACCAGAATTCTTTTCTTCGAACATACTGATTGGCACAATTTGAGAATAGCGCAGGTTTTTCTCTTGGTAGGTGTTGAAAATCCCTTTTGAAAGCCACTCGGCGTCATCTACACCTGTGTATACATTTTCTCCCTTTTTAGCCATTACAATCGCTGTTCCGGTGTCTTGACAAGATGGCAATTGTCCATCAATAGCTACCGCAGCATTTTGCAATAAATTATACGCCACAAAGCGGTCGTTATCGGTTGCTTCTGGATCATCCAAAATAGCTCGTAATTTTTCTAAATGTGACGTACGAAGCATAAAAGAAACGTCTTTCATGGCCTCTTGCGATAGTAATTCCAAACCTTTTGGATCAACGGTTAAGATTTCTCTGTCGCCTAATTGCTCTACTTTTACGTAATCGGATGTGATTTTTCGATACTGTGTATCATCTTTTAAAATTGGATAGGGATCCTGGTATATAAAGTCCATTATTTTATTGTTTTTTTTAGAATCCAAATATAAGAATTGTACCAGAAACTACTATTAATTTATATCATCTTATGACTTAGAATAATTATAAATAGAAGGATTTTTATGTATTGTAACTAT
Organism: Flavobacterium sp. SOK18b; assembly: GCF_014156605.1. Taxonomy (NCBI): domain Bacteria; kingdom Pseudomonadati; phylum Bacteroidota; class Flavobacteriia; order Flavobacteriales; family Flavobacteriaceae; genus Flavobacterium; species Flavobacterium sp. SOK18b. The sequence continues at coordinate 475 of NZ_QKNZ01000021.1, read as the reverse complement.
TTAAGTTGCTATTCGAATTGTGAAAAAAGTACTTATTTACATTAAATTAGAAACAAGATATTAATGTTTTATAAGGAAATCCATTAAAAAGAGTATTCTTTGAAAACATTATTTCAACAATTGAAAGTGATTTAAAAGTAAATAAATTCAAAAAAATGAATATGTTTCGACACGCTACTTGCGATAATTACAATTGCTTTCAGTTACAATATGTAACTTCTAGCAGAATATTTAAAATATAAAACTGTAGTATTTTTTTGTAATCAATAATTAAAAAATACACATACTACAGTATTATTAACAATAAAAAGCATTTATTTTACATTTTTTTAACATAAAATATACATCGTATTGTTTTTTTGTTAATTTCGTCTCCAGTTTAAATCATTTTTTTAAACAACTAACTAAAACCCAAAATCAATGAAAACAAAATTACTAGGTAAAATTGTGCTCTTTGCATCCGTTTCCTTATTAA